>NZ_JBRIQO010000021.1:0-209909 GCF_052983175.1 Streptosporangium sp. G12
GCGACCGTGGCCGCGGCGGCGGTGCCGGTGGAGGTGTCGGCGGAGGCGGCGGGGGCCGCGGCGATGCCGGCCAGCAGAGAACCGGCCAGGGCCGCTCCGGCGAGAAGGGTGCGCGTGGTGCTCATCGTCATGCTCCTGTGCGGGTGGTGGAGGGGTCGTGCCGTTCGGACACCACGGACACTAGAAACAGTCGACGCTTCCTTCTGCGCAGGAATGCACACTCAGCTCCCAAAGTGCACTATTACGGACTCGCACCTGCGGGAGGGGCGACTCACCGTACGGCCAGGAGAGACGCCCGCGTCCCCTTCCGCGCGGCGTCCGGCCCCGCCCGAGCGGAACGTCTCACGTCTCCGCGGCGAGGTCCAGGCGCCAGTCGTTGCACCGCATGGCGTTTCCCGGCGGGTACTCGAAGTCGCACTCGGCGACGAACCGGAACCCGGCCTTCCGGCAGATCGCGTTCGACGCGGGATGGTCGACGGAGGGGTACGCGTGGATGTGGCGGTGCCTGCGCTCCGCCCTCGCCCTGGCGACAACGGCCAGGGCCGCCGCGACCGCGATGCCCCTGCCCTGGAACTCCGGCAGGACGCTCCAGCCGGTCTCGTACACGGTCTCGCCCCGCCAGGCGCGTTCCCAGTATCCGATGCTGCCGACCCGCTGGAGCCCGGGGAGCAGGACGACGCTGAACATCCGGCCGGTCTCCTTCCCCTCGATGTCGACATACCGTCTGTGCCGGTCGAGGAGTTTCTCCTCGGTCTCCGGGCCTCCCAGGTGATCGGTCATCTCCGGCGCGTTGATGCGCCGCAGCAGGTCGAGATCGGCCTCCGCCCACGGGTCGAGCCGTATCAACGGTGCGTTCCCTCGATCTGACATCCGTCTCACTCCACCTTCGGCCGCGCACGTTCAGAACACGCGGATTCTGCCAGGAGGCACCGACAGTCGGTCCCGGCGTGTGCCCGGCCGGCGGCGGGATCGCGGTGGGATCGGGGCCCCGGCCCGGCCGGGCCGTTCATCGGATTCTCCCCGGAACCCATGAACGGCTCATTAGCGGGCAAAGGGCTGTGACGCCGTGTCCGGCCTGGCCGATCGTTGACAACCGGCCGGGTGGTTGGCGACGGTGAACTACCGCGAGCCGTGACGGGAGGGACGAGAGCTTGGGCGACGTCGAGCGAGAGGATCCGGCCTCCACCCCCAGGCAGGTCAGGGCCCTCTTCCAGAGGGCGGGTCGCCTCCGGTCCCACGCGCGCACGCTGCTCGCCGATGACGCGCGGGCGCGCGCCGACGCCCAGCGGGCGCTGGCCTCCGTGCGTACGCGCCTGGCACGCGAGGAGCTGGGGTCGATTCCCCTGACGCGCCTGAAGGACGTCACCGTGGGGCGGCTTCGGATCAGGGCCCTCGAACAGGCCGGCTACCAGACGATCCTCGACATCCTGGACACCACGCCGTACGCGCTCCAACTGCTCCCCGGGGTCGGGGCGTGGAACGCGAGACAGGCGCACGCCGCCGCCGAGCAGATCGCCAAGGCGGTGGAGGAGACGGTGGCGCTGCGGATCGACGTCGACCGGCAGGACGACGAGACCACGGACCTGCTGATCGCGCTGAACCGGCTGGTGAACGCCGGCCCCGACCTGCCGCGCGCGGGCGGTGCCGCGCGGAGAATCGAGCGGAGGCTGGCCTCGCTCCTGCCCGACGCGCAACCCGCTCGCGGGTGGTTGCGGATGCTGCTCGCGGGCCGGGGAGGTCGTCGCCGTGCGCAGGAGGCCGTCGCGCGGATCGAGGACGTGATCGCGGAGGCGAACGCGTCCGACACGGCGCTGCTCTTCGGCCAGGCCTCCGTGGACCTGCTGCGCCCGCCGGTCTCCGGCATCGAGGCGTGGGTCGACTTCGAGCTCCGCGCGTCCGAGTACTACAACCTGCTCGCCGAGATCGCGGCCACGGAACCCGACCGTGTCGCCTCGGAGGGTTTCCTGCCCGACGACATCTCCGCGCGGGTCAAGGCCCAGGACCTCGACGACACCCACCGCCGGGTCTCCCTGCGCGGTTACCAGTCGTTCGGCGCCCGCTTCGCCCTCGCCCAGCGGCGGGTGATCCTGGGTGACGAGATGGGCCTGGGCAAGACCATCGAGGCCGTCGCCGCCCTCGCGCACCTCTGGGCGCGCGGCGAGAGGCACTTCCTGGTGGCCTGCCCGGCCAGCGTCCTGATCAACTGGGTGCGCGAGATCGAGGCCCGCAGCACGCTGCGGGCCTACTCCCTGCGCGGCGGCGACCGGACCGCCGCCCTGGCGGAATGGATCCGCACCGGCGGCGTCGCCGTGACCACCATCGACACCCTGCACCGACTGGAGGTCCCCGACGACGTCGCGCTCGGGATGCTCGTGGTCGACGAGGCGCACTACGTCAAGAACCCGGCCGCCCGGCGTTCCCAGGCCGTCGCCCGGTGGTGCGGCCGTACCGACCGGGTGCTCTTCATGACCGGGACCCCGATGGAGAACCGCGTCGAGGAGTTCCGCAACCTGATCGGCTACCTCAGGCCCGATCTGCTCCCGGGCATCCGGAACGGCGACACCGCGGCGCTGGCGACGGTGGCGGGGACGGGAGCCGCGAGAGGGCAGTCCTTCCGCAGGGCCGTGGCACCGGTCTACCTGCGCCGCAATCAGGAGGACGTGCTCACCGAGCTGCCCGACCTCGTGCACGTGGACGAGTGGGAGGAGTTCAGCCCGGCGGACCTCACCGCCTACCGGAAGGCCGTGGCCGACGGGAACTTCATGGCGATGCGCCGTGCCGCCTACGCCGTGCCGGAGACGTCGGCCAAGCTCCAGAGGCTGCTGGAACTCGTCGACGAGGCGGCGGGCAACGATCTCAAGGTCGTGGTCTTCTCCTACTTCCGCGACGTCATGACCGCCGTCCACGGAGCTCTCGGGGGCACCGGCGCCCCGGGATCCCCGGGTGACCCCGGCGGCCGGGTCCACGGGCCGATCTCGGGCGACCTCGGCACCGCCCGCCGCCAGCAGGTCATCGACGAGTTCACGGCGGCCCCCGGCCATGCCGTGCTGCTCAGCCAGATCCAGGCGGGTGGGATCGGCGTCAACCTGCAGGCCGCCTCGGTGGTGATCATCTGTGAGCCCCAGGTCAAGCCGACCATGGAGAGCCAGGCCGTGGCCCGCGCCCACCGCATGGGGCAGGTCCGCAAGGTCCAGGTGCACCGCATCCTGACGGCCGACAGCGTCGACCAGCGCATGCTCGACATCCTCCGCGGCAAGGTCGGGCTCTTCGACACCTACGCCCGCCGCAGCGACCTGGCCGAGTCCACCCCTGACGCGGTCGACATCTCGGAACAGACCCTGGCCCGCCAGATCGTCGAGGAGGAACAGCGACGCCTCGCGACGTCGCGGCCCTCGCGGTCCTCGCACGCCTGAGGGGATCGCGGCCCCGCCGGACACCGGGCATCGGAGCGGCCGGCCCCTGTGGCGCGGAACGGGAATCGTACGGCGCGAAAAGAGAACCATACGGCATGGAACGCGAACCGTACGGCGTGAAAAGAGAATCGTGCGCTCCCGAACGATTTCGAACCTCGAACGTTCGCGATCGTGGTGAGGCAGATGTCGCGCCTGTCCGGGGCGTCGAACCGTCCTGGGAGCCGGGCCGTCTCAAGACCTGGCGAAGGCCAGCAGGTCGGCGTTGAACTCGTCCCTGTAGGCGCCGACCAGGCCGTGCGGCCTGCCCGGGTAGACCTTCAGGGTGGCGCCCTTGACCAGTTCGGCCGACTTCGGGCCGGCGGCGACGATGGGCACGATCTGGTCGGCGTCGCCGTGCGCGATGAGGGTCGGGATGTCGAAGCGCCGGAGGTCCTCGGTGAAGTCGGTCTCGGAGAAGGCCTTGACGCAGTCGTACGCCCCCTTGAGGCCCACCTGCATGCTCCACATCCAGAAGGCGTCCCTCGCCCCCTCCGAGACCTCCGCGCCGGGCCGGTTGAAGCCGTAGAAGGGCATGCTGAGGTCCCTGTAGAACTGCGAGCGGTCGCCCTCGACCCCCGCGCGGATACCGTCGAACACCTCGATCGGCAGGCCCTCGGGATTGGCGTCGGTCTTCAGCATGAGCGGCGGGACCGCGCCCAGCAGGACGGCCTTGGCGACGCGGGAGGTGCCGTGCCGGCCGATGTAGCGGGTCACCTCGCCACCGCCGGTGGAGTGCCCGACCAGGATCACCTCGCGCAGGTCGAGGGTTTCGATCAGCCGGGCCAGGTCGTCGGCGTAGGTGTCCATGTCGTTGCCGTTCCAGGGCTGGCCGGAACGGCCGTGCCCCCGGCGGTCGTGCGCGACGGCCCGGAAACCGTTGTCCGCGACCAGCTTCAGCTGGTCGTCCCAGACGTCGGCGTTGAGCGGCCAGCCGTGGCTGAAGACGACCGGCTGCCCGCTGCCCCAGTCCTTGTAGAAGATCTCGGTACCGTCAGCGGTGGTGACGAAGGCCATGTCGGTTCCCCATCGAGGTGGTGTGCGAGCTGGACATACCTCGACGTTAGGTCAGCGGGTGGCACCCGCCATCGGCCAGATGAGCGCATCGCGCGAACTTCATGCTGCATTGACGAAACCATGGCTTCATGAGGGATTCGGTGGTTTCCGAGAGCTTTTGAGCGCGTCGCGCAGGGCCGAGCGCGAGGTGACGCCCGGCTGGGGAGGCACCCGGCAGAGCCGACCGCGGACCCGGCCGCCGTCCGAAACCGTCCCGGCGGCGTGATGACGGGCCCGCCAGGATCGCAGGCCGTCGCGCGGGCGGATCCCTCCGATCTCGGCCCCGCACGGGCCCTAAGGCTTCGCGACGCCGTAGCGCAGATGGGTGACGGTTCCGGTGACGGGTTTCCCCACCGGGATCAGTTCGGCCCGATCCTCGGCGAACAGCGGCGTGCCCTCGCCCATCAGCAGGGGAACGAGGTGGATGCTCACCTCGTCGAGCAGGCCCGCCTTCAGCGCCTGCCGAGCGACGTCCGCGCCCAGCACCAGGACGTCCCTGTCCCCCGCGGCCTCCCGCGCGCGCCGGACCGCGGCCTCCAACCCATCGAAGGCGAACGTCCCGCCGTTGTCGCCGAGGAGATCCTGCCTGGTCCTGTGGGTGACGACGAAGCTCGGGACGCCGGGCCACGGGGTGCCGCCCCACGGGCCCACGCCGAGGTCGAACGTACGCCGTCCGATGACGGTGGCCCCCACCGCCGCGTCCACCTGCCGGCGGATGCCGAGGTCGATCTCGCCGTCCGGTCCCTCCCCTGTCATCCACTCGTGCAGCCGTTCGCCGCCGTCCCCCATGCCCGCCTCCATCCTGACGTTCGGACCGGCGACGAACCCGTCCAGGGACATCGACACATCCAGCACGACCTTGCTCATCGCGAGCCTCCTCCGCTCCGTCGACGCCGCGATCGGCGCCGTCACAAAGAAGTCGGAGCCGGCCCGGCCGTCTCGACAGGAAGCTCGACGGAAAGTACGCGGCCCCCTGATCCGCGCCACCGGGCGGGTCCTAGGATCCGTCCGGCGCCGGTTCCCTCACCGAAGACCTGGCCGGCCGCCTGCCGAGACGTTGAGCGGGGGCCTCGATCAGGCGGTGGGTCAGGTAGCAGAGCGGCACCAGGGCGAGGAAGAACAGCGGGAGGTTCGGGCTGATCCGCAGCAGGAGCGGGTGCAGCAGATAGAGGGAGAAGCTGATCACCCCGAGGTGGGCGAGCCACCGGGGAAACGACCTGCGCCGCAGCGCGAACCCGGCCGCGAAGAAACCCGCGGCCAGCAGGAGCGCCGGCGCCCAGCCGGGATCGTCCTTGGCGAGGACCCCGCAGGCCAGGACCGTCAGTACGGTGGCGACGGCGGTACGCCACCGGATGGTCCCCCGCTCGGCGCGGTACACGGCCGTACCGGCGAACATCATGGCCAGGATGATCAGACCCTGCCACGCGCCGATCCGGCTGCCCAGGACCACCAGCGCCAGCCCGAGGAGACCGCCCGCCACCGCGGCGGCCGTACGCGTCCCGCCCCCCGCCCGCGCCGACACCACGATGACCGCGACCACCGCGATCCCGAGAAGCGCCGCGACCAGGTCGGCGCGGCCGCCGATGACCGGCCCCGGCAGCAGGAGGCCCAGGAGTACGGCCGACAGCGCCAGGACGATCGCGGCCGCGGCCGACCGGTGCGCCCGCCCCGTGGCGAACAGCCCGACCGCCAGCAGGTAGAACGCCATCTCGTACGAGAGCGTCCACATCACGTCGATGACGGCGGGCACGCCGAGCAGCTCCTGCAGCATCGTCACGTTCCCGAGGACGACCAGGGGCAGGGGGCGCACGCTCAGGCCCGGGTGGAGGACGAACGCCCCGGCGTACGCGAGAAGGAGCGCCAGGCCGAGCGCGGCGAACAGGAGGGGGAGCAGGCGGAAGGCGCGGCCGATCCAGAAGGCCCGCAGGTCACCGCGCCGCTCCAGGGAGGCGGGGATGATGTAGCCGCTGACCAGGAAGAACACGAAGACGCCCCAGGTGCCGACGTCGATCCTGCGGTCCACCTCCGCCCAGAGGCCCGGGATGAAGGTCCAGCCGGAGTGGTGCAGCGCGACGGCCAGCGCGGCGGGTCCGCGCAGGGCGTCCAACCAGGCCAGCCGCGAGGGGATCGGGGCCATTCGCCCGACTTTAGACGATAGGCATGGTTGCCCGGCTATCACCTGGCCTGCGACATCGCCGCGGCCCCAGGCCCGCCCGGCGCCCGGCCCGCGACCTCACCACAACCCCGGGTCCACCCGCCACCTGGCCCGCGACCTCGTCGGAACCGGGAAAGGACCAGCCGGGCGACGTCCTCAGCGCACCGGGTCGCGAGGGTTGGCGCGGGCGACGAAGAGCGGGTCGACCGGCGTGAAGGGGAACCGGGGGAGGTCGCGCTCGGGCATGCCGAAGCTCGCGGCGAGAACCTCGCGGGAGAACGCCGACGCGCTCGCCCGGTAGCCGATGTCGGCGGGCATGGCCTGGTCGAAGAAGATGAGGAAGTGGATGTCGTCCTCGCCGAGGACCTCGATGTGGTGCGGGAAGGCGCGTGGCACGAAGTACACGTCACCGGGGCCGAGCACGTACTCGTCGAGGGTGCCGTCGGGGTCCAGGACACGCATGCGGGCGTGCCCCTTCTCCACGTATCCCATCTCGGCGGTGACGGGATGCCAGTGCGGTTCGCGCATCCCGCTCTCCTTGATGCGCAGGGAGTACATGGAGATGTCCTCCAGGGCGGCCCAGTACTGGCTACGGGCGAGGCGGGCGCTGCCGTAGGCGTAGGACAGCGGCGGGTGCTGGCCCTCGAGGTCGAACAGGTGGGCGTTGGGCAGGCCGGCCGTGGCCGGGATGTCGGCGGCACCGGTACAGCGGACGATCTGCTGGGCCGGAGACCGGTCGAGGGCGGCGAACGCCGAGGCGGGCAGGTCGTAGGTGTTGCCGAGCACCGCGTCGGTCATGGCGTTGAAACTGTCGTGCAGCGAGAAGTGCCGAGGACGTTCGTCGCGCAGCGCGAGAACGAACTCGGCACGGTCGTCGCCGACGTTCTCGATGTGGTAGATCGCGCCTGACTCGACGTGGTACATCTGACCCGCGGCGACGATGAACGAGGAGAAGGCGTCGGCGTTCCCCAGGATCGACACCAGCGCCGTGCCGGAAAGGCAGTAGCCGATCTGGTTGGCGTTGACGTTCCACTGCGGCTCGCGGATCGCACCGGGTTCCAGGGTGACGTGCTTGATCGAGAGCCCGCTGAGGATGGGCATCGCGCCGGCGTCGACCAGGGTGACCGATCCGAGCTCGCTCTCGAACGCGGGGGACGCGGTCGCCAGGGATGTGACGTGGCGTGAGGTGCTGGTCATGACGTCCCCTTCGTTGTCGCGACCCCCGTGGTCGCGGTCGAAGAACGTACGCCGCCCTCGAACTCCAGCCTGGGTCACATGGTCACGTCCACACTGATGGTGTACGCCTGTTTCTGCAGGTTAAGCAGCAGGTACCCGCTGTGTCGGGTCCTGCTGCGGCGTGTCGCCGACATCACTCACATGTGACTTTTACATGTGGCGGCTGACGTCGGGCGGCTCGCTGCCGGGCACGCCGCACGGCGACGTGCCGCGAGATGTCTCCGCCGGAACCGCCCGCCGATAGCGGTCGGCCAGCACGCGGATCCGCGCGACGAGTTCGGGCGGCTCGGTGACCTGGAAGTCGGCATCGAGCATGCCGAGGTATCCGGCCAGCATCTGCGGTGTGTCCGAGCCGACCTCGGCCACGCAGGCGTCCTCGCCCAGAGGTTCCACCGGAACGCCGGGCGGCAGCCGGGCGCGCACGTGCTCGGCCGGTGCGCGCACCGTCACCCGCGCCCGGTAGCGCCAGGGCGCGGTGGCCAGGCCGGCGGCGACGTGGCCGACGAGGTCACCGCCGGGATCCTCGCGCGGGGCGAACCGCGGGCCGTTCGGGGTCCGCAACCGCATCCGGTCCACCCGGAACGTGCGCCAGTCGGACCTCGCGACGTCCCACCCGACCAGGTACCAACGGCCTCGGCTGTGCGCGAGCCGGTGCGGCTCGACCTCGCGGCGGCCGGCCGACCCGTCGTGGCCGGTGTAGTCGAACCGGAGCCGCTCGTGGTCGCGGGAGGCCGCCGCGATCGCGGTGAGCGTGGCGGCGTCCACGCTGGGGCCGGCGTGCGGAAGCGGGACGAGGTACGCGCGCAGGCCGTTGACACGACGGCGGAGCCGCGACGGCAGCACCTGTTCGAGCTTGGTCAGGGCACGCAGCGCCGCCTCCTCGATGCCGGTGACCGCGCCCTGTGTGGCGCCCACGCGCAGCCCGACGGCGACGGCGACCGCCTCTTCGTCGTCGAGCAGCAGCGGCGGCAACGTCGCCCCGGCCCCGAGCCGGTAACCGCCGGTGACGCCCCTGATCCCGTGCACCGGATAGCCGAGGTCGCGCAGGCGCTCCACGTCGTTGCGCACGGTGCGTGTGGTGACGTCGAGGCGCTCGGCCAGCTCCGGCCCGGTCCAGTCGCGCGGCGCCTGCAACAGGGAGAGCAACCGCAGTAGTCGTTGTGCCGTGTCCAGCATGTTTCAAGTCTGCCCGAATACAGGAACGGAGCTTTCCTGTATCGCTCCTACGTTTCTCGCCATGGACAACAACACCGGCATCCGCCCGTTCCGCGTCGACATCCCGCAGGCCGAGCTGGACGACCTGCGCGATCGCCTCACCCGCGCCCGCTGGCCCCGGCAGATCTCCGGAACCGGCTGGGAGCGCGGCGTTCCCGTCGATTACCTCAGGGAACTGGCCGACTATTGGACGAACGGCTTCGACTGGCGCGAGCAGGAGAAGACGCTGAACGAGCACCCGCAGTTCGTGACGACGATCGACGGCCAGGACATCCACTTCCTGCACGTCCGCTCGCCCGAGCCGGACGCGCTGCCGCTGATCCTGTGCCACGGCTGGCCGGGCTCGTTCGTGGACTTCCTGGACGTGATCGGGCCGCTGACCGATCCCCGCGCGCACGGCGGTGACCCGGCGGACGCCTTCCACGTCGTGATCCCTTCGCTGCCCGGCTTCGGGTTCTCCAACCCGGTGCGGGAACCGGGCTGGGGCAACCTGTTCCGGGTGGCCGCCGCGTTCGGGGAGCTGATGAGCCGGCTCGGCTACCAGCGGTTCGCCGCGCAGGGCGGGGACGTCGGCGGCGGCGTGACCACGCTACTGCCCATGGCCGCCCCCGGCCGTGTGGTCGCCACCCACCTCAACGGTCCGTCGCCGTACCCGTTCGGCCCGCCCATCGAACTGGACGGCCTGTCCGACGCGGACCGGGCGCGCGCCGAGCGATTCAACGCCGCCCGCCAGGACGGCCTCGGCTATCTGCACCTGCAGTCCACCCGGCCGCAGACCCTCGCCTACTCGCTGACCGACTCGCCGATCGGACAGTTGGCGTGGATCGCGGAGAAGTTCAAGGAGTGGACCGACCCGGCCGCCGGACTGCCCGAGCACGCGGTGGACCGCGACCGGCTGCTCACCAATGTGAGCCTGTACTGGTTCACCGGCTCCGGCGCGTCCTCGGCCGACATCCTCTACGAAGGTATGCGCGCCTACCGCGAGATCGCCGCCGCGCAGTCCGGCGACGACCAGGGCGGGTGGCCGTCCGCGCCGGCGCCGCCGCAGGGGATCGCGGTGTTCGCGGCGGACATGACGATCCGCGCACTCGCCGACCCGGCGAACACCGTCGGCCACTGGTCGGAGTTCGACCGAGGTGGCCACTTCCCGGCGATGGAGACCCCCGACCTGCTCGTCGGCGACCTGCGTGAGTTCTTCCGCGTCGCACGGTGATCCCGGCGGCGGGCCCATCGTCCGGCGGGAAGCGGGAAGAATCGCGTCATGACCTTCACGACACCGCCAAGGACCGCCGCCTGGCGACATCTCGACGCGCGGGACGGTTTCGAGGTGGCGTACTTCCAGCCTTCGGACGACGGCCTTCGCATCGAGGGATGCACGACGGCGGTCGAGGAGGGCGAGACCTGGATCGTCGGCTATGCCATCGAGCTTGACGCCTCCTGGACCACGCGAAGCGCACGGATCACGGGACGTTCGGCCTCGGGATCCCGGCACACCGTGCTGGAGGCCGACGGCGCGGGCCGCTGGCGCGTCGACGGCACACCGGCTCCCCACCTGGACGGCTGCCTGGACGTCGACCTGGAGTCCTCGGCGATGACCAACGCCTTCCCCGTGCATCGGATGGGACTCCGTGTCGGCGACCGGTCGGCCGCCCCCGCCGCCTACGTACGCGCCACCGATCTCGCCGTCGAACGGCTCGAACAGGACTACGTCCGCGTCGCCGACGAGGACTCCCGGCCGCGCTACGACTACAGCGCCCCGGTCTTCGACTTCGCGTGCCGCCTGGTCTACGACGAGTCCGGCCTCGTGCTCGACTACCCCGAGATCGCCGTACGCGCCGCATGAGGGCTTCTCGCACGAACCGAAGTGGCGCGGCGGCCCGGGAGGGTGACGCTCTCGTGCCGCCGCGCCGTTTCAGCCGCCGGGCGGGTGACCGGCGCTCAGGCTGAGTGCGATCTGCGCTTGGCGGACCAACACCGTGACCAGCCGTTCGGGTGAGGCACGGATGAGCATGCGTCTGATGCCCGCCTTCACCTCCTGATCGGTGAGCGGTCGACGCCGGAGGGCGGTCCAGCGGCGCAGAAGAGGGTCGTGGACGATGTGCCATTCGGGAAAGGTCTGCTCAAGCGCGGCGCGCCGGCGCTCCTCGGGTGCGCTCACGATGACGGCGACCCGGGCAGCTCTCATGGCGATCATCCCGGCACGCTCCGGTACGGATGAGATGAGCGACGAAGGACGTCCGCTGCGGCCGGCCCGCGGGATCACGGAGGATGGGTCCCGCTCACCCCGCCTCGGGGATGGATCCGCACAGGTAGGTGGAACCCTCCAGCAGTTCCGGTGTCAGCCTGATTCCGGTGAGATGCTCGACCAGGAGGAACGCCGGCCCCTCGGAAGGGTAGGTGTGCCCGTCCTCGGGGACGATCCGCCGTATGACCTCCACGATCTCGTCCGGCACTTCTTCCGGTACCTCTTCCGAGTACCCTTCGTCGGCGATGAAGCAGAACCGGATCTCTCCGTCATCAATCCAGTAGAAGCACTCGACGCCTTCGACGTCGCGGAAGTGGGAGACAAGGCGGGTCCCCGCCGACAACGACGTGATGATTTTCTCATCGATGCCGAGCCCGCCGTTGGGTTCGACGACGAACACCCAGTCGCCGATGGCCGTGACGCCGAGGAACACGGTGTCATAGCTCTTCCTGTAGCGAGTCTCGACCAGTTCATCAAGCGTCATGGGCGTGAAATCCTCCGGCCGGCCACCGAACCGGGACACCAGTTGCCCGGGTGTCAGGCCCCGGATGTAGGTGAAGCAGTAGGCCTCGGCCAGCTCGGGGAAGCGCTCGTAGGAGAACCAGGCGTAGTCGTCGGGGGTCGCGATCATTTCGTCATGCTCGCAGCACCGGCCGACAAGATGAGTCCGTTCCGACCTGGTGACGCGGGCCGCGTGCCTGTCATGGATCGCCGGACGTGGTGCCGGAACGGGGAAGCCTCTGGCAGGAGGGGTGCCGACCAGGATCAGCCGTCACGCCAAAGGCTCGCGTGCTGTTCGTGCCGTGCCGCCGTTGAAGGAGGAAGAGGCGTCAGGGCTTTCTCCGGGGGCCGTGGGGCGGCTCCCCGGCCTCCAGGCGTTCGATGTAGCCGGCGATCCTGCGCGCCCGCGTCTCGGGCTTCTTCGCCTTCTGGATGGTGAGCAGGATCTGGTAGCCGCTGCTCTTGCTGAGGGCGGCGAAGGCTGCCGCCGCGACGGGAGAGGCGTCGAGCGCCGCCCGCAGGTCAGGGGGGACCTCCGCGGTGCTCGGCGGGGCGTAGGCCGCGTCCCAGCGGCCGTCGGCCTTGGCCAGCTCGATCTGTTCGAGCCCGGCCGGCCGCATCCGGCCGTTGGCGATGAGCTTCTCGACCTTGGCGCAATTGATCTTCGACCATGAGCTGCGGGCCCTGCGCGGCGAGAAGCGCTGGGCCCACCAGCCGTCCGGCGCGTTTCCCGAGAAGGCCTTGCCGTCGATCCAGCCGTAGCACAGGGCGACGTCCAGGGCCTGGGACCTGGTGACCGAGGGCACCTCCGTCCCCTTCTTCGGCAGGGCGACCCAGACCTCGCCGGCGGTCCGGTGGTTCGCCTCCAGCCAGGTGTCGAACTCGTCGACCGAGGTGAAGTGCAGATTCTCGTCCGTCATCGAATACCTCCAGCGTGGAGACCTCCGGCCCCGGCCGTGGGGATGTCGACGTCTTACCGCCGGGGCCGCTCATCCGAGGTCACGTGTCGCGTTTCGCCCGTTCGTCCGTACAGCACCGATGACCGTCCGGTACGTCACCGATGATCATCACGGTTCCCTTCACACCTCCAGAGACGCGTGCTGCGGCACCTTCCCCTCCTCGTCCGCGGTAGGCCGGGCAATCTGTTCGGCGGCGGCCTTGACGCGCTCCAAGGTCTTGTGGATGCCGTCGCGCAGCTCCTCGGTGTGCCCCTCGTGGCCGCCGAGCGCCAGGTTGGCGAAGGACGCGGTGCGCTTGCGCTGCCCGGCGCTCTGCCCGGAGACGTCCCACCGCTCGGTGAGAAGGGTGCCCCCGCCCTCCTGCTCCAGCCGGTAGCTCCAGCGCACGCCGTTGGTCCTGGTGCGGAACGCGAAGGACTTGCCCGGCTCCGCCCGCTCGACCTCGTTGGTGGTGACCCACACGACCCAGCCACGGCGGTTGACCCCGACGAAGCGCGCCCCGACCCCGCGCCTGCCACCGATCCAGATGCATCGACGGCATTCGGGACTCCACTGCCCCATCCGCGTCACGTCGCTGACGAGCTCCCACACCACGTGGGGATCGGCGTCGATCCAGACCGAGACCTCCTCCGGCCGGTAGCCGTCGGGGTGCCGGTCCGCGGCGGCCTTGGCCTCGGCCTTGGACGTCGCCAGCGCGAGCCGGGCTCCGTCGCGCCGCGCACGGTCCAGCTCGGCCAGGTAGGGGTAGTGGTCCACCTGCATGGTGTGGCGCTTGGAGGCCACGTAGCGTTTGGAAAGCTTCGCCTTGTAGCGGGCGATCTCCCGGTGCATCTGCTCCGGCGAGGGCAGCGCGGCACTGCCGTCCAGCAGGTCGGCCACCCAGTGGGACTGGGCCTCGGACAGCACCGTGGTCGCCCCCAGCGGCTGGAAGAGCCCGACGAAGTACAGGCCGGGGTGGTTGGGATCGACCACGCGGTGGAACAGGGAGACGTCGTTGTCGGTGGGTGCGATCACGGTCTCGTCCAGGAACGGGAAACTGATCTTGTAGCCGGTGCTGTAGATGACCGCGTCGATGGCCTCGCTGCTGCCGTCGGTGAAGTGCACCGTGTCACCGTCGAAGCGGGCGATGTTCGGCTTGACGGTGATGTCGCCGTGGCCGAGGCGGGCCAGCAGGGACTCGGAGACGGTCGGGTGGGCGTTGAACAGCTTGTGGCCCGGCTCCGGCAGCCCGTAGTCGGTGACCTTGCCGACCGTCAGGCGCAGCAGGCCCGCCATGACCCACCGCTGCGCCTCCCGCGGCAGCACCCTGGTCAGAAAAGGGCTGATGAGGTCGTCGCTGGGCTTGCCGAACATGAACTTGGGAAAGACGTATCCCCCGCGGCGCACGGCCATGAACGTGCGGTCGGAGACGGTGGAGGTCTCCACCGCGATGTCGGACGCCGAGTTGCCGAGGCCGAGCACGAGCACCCGCTTGCCGGCGTACTCGTCGGGGACCTTGTAGTAGTGCGAGTGGGTCTGGGTGCCGGTGAAGGTGTCCACTCCGGGGAAGGGCGGCTCCGGGTAGCGGGGGACCGAGTGGTGTCCGTTGGCCACCACCACCGCCCGGTAGCGACGGCTGGTCTCGACTCCGGTGTCGCGGTGGCGCACGGTCACGTTCCAGCCCCCGCCGTCGGCGGGCTCCACGTGGGTGACCTCCGTACGGAAGACGATCGCGTCACGAAATCCGAAGTGGTCGACGAAGTCGTCGAAATACCGTGCCATCTGGAAGTGGGTGGGGTAGGCCGGATAGTCGTCAGGCATGGGATAACTGCGGTATTCCGTCAGATGCCGAGAAGTGTTGATGTGCAGCGACCGGTAACCCGAGGACAGGCCGTTGTCGTTGAGATAACGCCAGTTTCCACCGACGTGGGAGCCGGCCTCATAACAGTCGAAGGCGATACCGCGCTCGTGCAGGACCTGGCAGGCGGCAATCCCCGACGAGCCCGCTCCGATAATGCAGACGTCCTCCATAATTACTTCCTCCTCGTGATCGGTTTCCCGACGCCGGTGGACCGGAAGGTGCGGTGGCGTGCCTCGGACCTTCCGTTTCCCCTTCTTTCCATCCGACTACGTTTACCTGCCATCAAGTTATGCCGGTAACACCTTTAAGGACAACGAGCACGCCATAAGGATTACTTATTGAGCCGGGCGATAATTTCTTATTGAATCCGCAGAAACCCCCGCTCGTCCCGGGTGGCGAATCCGGATCACCACCGGGATTGATCGGTACGAAAGACACCCCTTATTGCGACGTCATTGCCCGCCCGTCGTCACGGTCGTAGCCTCGTGATCGGAACATCATTTCCCGTCACCGCGGTCATGGTTTCGCGAGATCGAGATCGTCCCTGTCCGCCCCCCGCACGGCAGAAAGGAAGAACCGATGTCCACCACTCACCCCGAGGCCGAACTGGAAGTGCGTTACAGCGAACCGGGAGTGGAGCCCACCTCGTGGCGGGAGACCCTGGACATGCTGGAGACGGCCGAGCTGTTCTGGCTGACGACCGTCCGCGCCGACGGCCGCCCCCACGTGACACCGGTGGTCGCGGTGTGGCACGACGACGCCGTGTACTTCACCACCGCCTCGATCGAGCAGAAGATGCGCAACCTGGAGCACAGCGGGAAGGTCGCGGTGACGACGGGGAACAACCTCTGGACCAAGGGACTCGACGTCGTCGTCGAGGGCACGGCCACCGAGATCACCGCCCCCGAGGCCCTGCCGGCGATCGTCGGCGCGTTCGACGCGAAGTACGGCGCCCACAACAGCTGGAGCCTGGAGCTCGTCGACGGCGTCGCCCAGGTCGCGGGCCACCCCGCGGTCGTGTTCCGCATCGAGCCGGCCAAGGTGTTCGCGTTCGGTAAGGAGCCGCCCGCGCAGACCCGCTACCGCTTCGCCGGGACCTCGTCCTCGTCCTAGCCGCGCTCGCCGGGCGCCGGCACGCGAGCCGCCCGGCGACGGTGTCCACGTCCTGGCGGCGGTCTCCGGGCGCCGGCGCGTGATCCGCCCGGCGACGGTGTCCCCGTCACCGGTCCGGCGTCGATGGGCGCAGGACGTCGGCGAGCGCGGTGTCGAAGTCAACGTGCCGGAACGTGAACCCCGCGTCGCACAGCACCCGGGGAACCACGCGCAGGCTGATGAGCGCCAGCTCGTCGGCCGCCTCGCCGAGCACGGCCCTGACCACCGCCTTCGGCACGGGCAGGAGCACGGGCCGGCGGAGTGCCCGGCCGAGCGCCTTGGTGAACTCGCCGTTGGTCACGGGGTCCGGCGCGCACAGGTTGACCGGCCCCGAGATATCCGGATTATCCAGGAGGAACCGGATGGCGGCGATCTCGTCCAGCATGCTGATCCACGCCACGTACTGCCTGCCGTCGCCGAGCCGCCCGCCCAGTCCCCACTGGACCGGCGGTCTGAGCAGGCTGAGCAGGCCACCGTCGGGCGACAGCACGAGACCGGTGCGCAGCAGCACGACCCGGCTGCCCGCGTCACGCGCCACCACGGTCGCGGCCTCCCAGTCGACGACCATCTCGGCGAGGAAGCCGGAGCCCTCGCCCGATGTCTCGTCGGCGGCGACGTCGCCGGTGTTCCCGTAGAAGCTCAGGCTGGACGCGTTGAGCAGGGTGGGGATGCCGTGCTTGGCGACGGCTTCGGCCAGCGTCCTGGCCGGCTCGATGCGGCTGGCACGGATGCGCCGCTTACGCGTCGCGTTCCACCGGCCCTGGAACGACGAGCCGCACAGGTTTATCACGGCGTCGACCCCGTCGAGCGCGTCCCGCGCGATCGTGCCGGAGGCGGGATCCCACTCGTGCTCGTCCTCCGCCTCCGGTTCGCGCCGGACGAGCCTGCGCACCTCGTGACCCGCCTCGCGGAGCTCGGAGACCACTGTTCTGCCGATAAGACCGGTCGATCCCGCGACGACGATCAGCATGTGATTCACGTTACTTCGCTCGCGTCGTCCCGCGTCAAGCCGACGAGAGGTTTTCCCGGCGGGAAAGATCGGGAATCGCCTGGCCGGCTCGCCACCGGTTCGAGGGCCCGGCATCCGACGATCTCCACCGGCGCGACGGGCGGATAGCCTGATCCGTATGGATGAGCGCGACGGAGTGGAGATCATCGCCTTCGTGGACGCCGAGGCGTTCGAGAGCTGGCTCGCCGAGAACCACACGCGCCACGAGGGCTTGTGGATCAAACTGGCCAAGAAGAAGTCCGGCATCCCGACGGTCACCTCCGACGAGCTGGTCGACGTCGGGCTGTGCTACGGCTGGATCTCCGGCCAGCGGCTTCCTCTCGACGAGCAGTACTACCTGCAGAAATACGTGCCGCGCCGGCCCAGGAGCCTGTGGTCGCAGGTGAACGTCGACAAGGTCGCGATGCTGACCGCCGCCGGGCGGATGCGCGAACCCGGGCTGGCCGAGGTGCGCAAGGCGCAGGAGGACGGGCGCTGGGGGGTGGCCTACGAGTCGCAGAAGACGGCGACGGTGCCCCCCGATCTCGCGGCGGCGCTCGACGCGAACCCGAAGGCGGGGAAGGCGTTCGAGGCGCTCGACAAGACCGGGCGTTACCTGGTGATGCTGCCGTTGCTCCAGGCGCTCACGCCGGAGAACAGGAAGGCCCGGCTCGACAAAGTCCTAGAAATGCTGTCCGAGAGCGAAAAATCGGGATAAGGGTCGAGTGGTTCGACGGTGCCCCACTGATCGGCCGCCTGCCGTACCCCGGGTCGCGCTGACCGGGTAGCCGAGCTCGCGCGGCCGGCCGACGTCGCGGCGGAGGGTCCGTCCGGACACTTCGAGCCGGTCGGCCGATTCCGCGCCGGGCCAGTGGCGATGGGTATGCAGCAGCGAGGGCAGCCTGAGGGTCCGTGAGCCGGTGTTCGCCATACCGACATCCTCGCCCGAATTCCGGTCAGAAAGTGACCGGAAGCCTCCTTAGAGTCGGTCTCGAAGGCCGTACCGACGCAAGGAACCTAAAAATGATCACTGTGGTGTTCGTCTCCGGCGCGGCGGGCGGAGTCGGCTCGCTGTCCAGCCGGCTCGGCGACGCGGCGAAGCGCTTCCCCGAGCCCGATCACGTCGCGGCCCGGGCCCGAGGCGTCGAGCTGACGCCGTTCTCCCGCCACCACACCCCCGGCAAGATCGCCGCCTGGTGGGAACACTTCGGCGCCTGGCCGGGCGAGGGCCGCTTCGTCTACCCGCAGACGGTCGTCAAGGGCGGGATCGAGGACGTGCCGCAGGCGTTCCCGTCCCTGCTCCAGGGGTCCTACCGGGACGATGTCTCGGTGCGGCTGTCGTGACGACCCTCTCGGACAGGGCCCTGAACCGGGCCCTGCTGGGCCGCCAGTTCCTGCTGGCCCGCACCGATCACACCCCGCTGGAGGTGATCGGGCGCCTGGTCGCGCTGCAGGCGCAGGAGCCCAACTGGCCCTACGTCGGGCTGTGGAGCAGGATCCGCGACTTCACCCACTCCCAGCTCGCCACGCTGCTGCAGGACCGGAAGGTGGTCCGTTCCGGCCTGCTCCGCAGCACCCAGCACCTCGCCGCGGCCGACGACTTCCGCCGGCTGCGGCCGCTGCTGCAGCCCGTGCTCGACCGCACCGCCCGCTCGGCGTACTTCGCCCGCAACAGCGCGGGCCTGGACACCGCCTCCCTGGTCTCCACCGGGCTCGAACTGCTGGCGGGCGGAACGACACCGCGAAAGGAGCTGGCCCGGCGGCTGGCCGAACGCCACCCGGGCCGCGACGGGCGCGTCCTCGCCGGAGAGGTCGAACTCAGGGCCCCCCTCGTCCACAGCCCGGCCACCGGCGCATGGGGCTCCTGGGGCACCCGGCCGGCCGTCTCCGTCACGCCCGCCGAGACCTGGCTCGGCCGGCCCATGGCCCCCGCGACCGCCAAGGACCTGATCCGCCGCTACCTGGCGGCGTTCGGCCCGGCCGGGACCATGGACGTACAGGCCTGGTCCGGGCTGACCCGCCTCGGTGAGATCGTCTCCGACATGCGCGCCGAACTGCGCCACTACCGCGGTCCCGACGGCAGGGAACTGATCGACCTGGCCGACGCGGAACTGCCCGATCCCGACACGCCCGCGCCCGTACGGCTGCTGCCCGCCTTCGACAACGTCCTGCTCGGCCACGCCGACCGGACCCGCGTCATCAGCCACGAGGACAGAAAGCGCGTGATGCCCGGCCATGCACAGGTACGGCCCACCTTCCTCGTGGACGGCCACGTGCACGGAAGCTGGTCCCTCGAAGGCGGCACCCTGCGCCTGGCTCCGTTCCGCCCGCTGTCCGCGACCGATCGGGCGGCCTTGGAGCAGGAGGCGGAGCACCTGCTGCCGTTCGTGGGAGGCGAGAAGGTGTCCTGCGGCAGCCCGATCGCGATCGGGCCGTTCTGAGCGTCCGCCCCGGGTGCCTGCTCCGCTGCCGGGGCGCTCCCGCGCCCGTCCACGCGACCTCCGGGTCGGCCCGGGTGACCTTGGTCGCCGCCTGGACCTGTCCGTCCCCTCGCCGCGCCCTCCTCGTTACCCTCGAAGGTGATGCCGTCCGCGGTATGAGAGGTGAGATTCGTGACGGAACGCAAGCCACCGGGAGTCAGTTTCGAGACGTGGATCGACAGGCAGATTCGTGAGGCCACCGAGCGCGGGGAGTTCGACAACCTGCCGGGCGCGGGCAAGCCCCTCCCCGGCGAGGGGAAGCCGCAGGACGAGATGTGGTGGATCAAGCAGAAGATGCTCGAGGAGAACCTGGCCTTCCCGCTGCCGGGAACGCTCGCGCTGCGCAAGGAGGCCGAGGAGTCCCGGGCGGCGGCGGTGGGAGCGCGTACGGAGGCCGAGGCTCGCGGGATCATCGACGGCATGAACGACAGGATCCGCGAGAGCTACGGAAAGCCTCTGTCCGGCCCGCCGCTCTTCCAGCCGCTCATCGACGTGGAGGAGGTCGTCGCCGGATGGCGGGCCCGCCATCCGGCCGAGGAGAAACCCGTCCCCGCCCCCGAACCGCCACGTGAACGGCGCTCGTTCCTCTCGTTCCTCTCGTTCCTCCGCCGGAACCGGAAAAGGCACGGCTGATCGCCATCGGCCCGGCACGCTCCGGACCTTGCCCGAGTCGATCCTTCGCCGGCCGGAAAGGCCGGAAAGGCTCTGGAGGGAGAGATCCGCGGCCGAATCGGGTTCTCCACGGAACGCGCGACCACCTCGGTTCGTCGTTCTCTTGAAGACGCGGTTTCGAGAGCACCGCGCGTTCGAGAGCGTTACGGTTTTCGAGAGCACCTCGTCCCGAACGGCGGCGAGGCTTCCCGTGTCGTCGTTGGGGTGAGGCCGTGTCGATCGGCAGACCACCGGGGCGATGGTTCTTCGCCGCCGTCGGGGTCGCGGCGTTGTCCGGCTCGATCTGGTCGACTGGCCCTTCGCCTTGACGAGGTGCTTCATCTGGATGCCCGAGGGCCGGCCGCGGCCCGAGGACCACGAGTACGGCCTCAGACACCTCACCGGCCCCTGGTGGGGTTGCCGGGGCTGGGACGGCTGGTGACCGGTCCTCCCGAACCGGACCGCGCGATCTTCGCTCGCTGAGCGGACAAGTAGCCATTCTCCGGCGCGATCACCGGCCGTGAGACCGGTCACGGGATGAGATCTGTCGGTTCTAGCTGATATCGATTGCCCTGCACTGTTTCCACCGATCCATGGAGCTGCGGGATGGCGACGGTTACCTTTCGCGACGAGACGGCAATGGGGAAACCGCTGCACGAGTTCGCTCTTCCCGATCTTCCGGAGAGCATCTCGGCGCGTGAGCTCGTACGGTTGCGTGTCCGCGAGGAGGTCGCCCGGTTCAACGCCGATCCCTCCGCCCGGTTCGACGGCCTGGTCCGTCCCGTGGACGCCGAGGTGGAGCTGAACGGCTACCGGACGGGCGCCGGTGCCAGGCGGCGCGTCGGCTGGGAGAGGCAGGCGGACATCGCCGAACGGGCCTTCCAGCGCAACGGGTTCGTGCTGCTGGTCGGGGAGCGGCAGATCGACGACCTGTCCGAGACGATCGACCTGACCGCCGATCCGGTGGTGTCGTTCATCAAGCTCGTCCCGCTGGTCGGCGGCTGACATGATCGGAATCGACGACACCGATCGCGCCTACATCCACCTGACCGGATACCTGGACGAGGAGACCGGGGAGAGGTACCGCCGCTTCGAAGCGCTCTTCGCGCAGGGCCTGCAGCCCGGTCCGGACGTCGACTGGCGGGAGTACGGGCACTGGGCGCAACTGAAGCTGAGCCTGGGACGGGACGGAGGCCACGATCACGACGAGCGCGTCCTGCGGTTGATCCGTACGGTGGCCGAACGCGACATCGACTGGACCCCCGGAGACGCGCGCCTTCTCGTGCACAGGGCCCAGGAGATGGTCAACGGGGGCCACACCCGCTACGAGGAGATCTTCCGGATTCCGTTCGCGGCGGCACGCCGTTTCGGCTTCCAGGAGCGTCGCGAGATCATCGGATGGCTGCGGGTGCCGCCCCTGCGTCCTCCGTTCCGGATGGCGGTGTGGGACGCACGGGCCGGGCAGGTGCGAGAGGCGCTGTCCGAGCAGCTCGACGAGCTGCTGGTCGAACCGGCCGAGCACGGCCCCACCGGCGTGGTGCGGAACATCATCTGGGAGGGTGACCCCTTCGCCCGGCTGCTGGCCGAGGAGTACGGCCCGCGCCTGGCGGACCCCGCGGTCCTGCCGCTGCTGCACCACTGGAACACCGCCCGGTCCACCAGACCGAGCGCGAAGTGGCTCAGGACCGCCAAGGCGCTGCTCACCCCCGGCACGGTCGACCTGGTCCGGGAGATCCTCACCCGGCTGGCGGCCCACCGGGAGCGGAAGATCACCCGGAGCAGCGATGATCACGAGTGGAGGGAGACCGTCTTCCTGCACGAGCGCACCATCCTGCCGATGCGCGGCGTGATCTGGACGTGCGAGATGATCGAGGAACGGTGGGTGACCTCGCTCCTCGGTGACGTCGCGCTGAACTGCGGCACCGGGAGCAACGGGATGGGCTCCACCTGCCGCAGCGAGAGGCTCACCAACACCGCCGTCGGCGCGCTGGCCCGCCGCGGCGGGATGGCGGCGATCGTGCCGCTGGCCCGCGTCCAGGCCAAGGTCCGCGCCAGATCCGTGCTGAAGAATGTGGCGCGCACCCTGGACGAGGTGGCCGCGCAGGCGGGGCTGACCCGCGAACAGCTGATGGACCGCACCGTGCCGGCCTTCGGCCTCGGCCCGGACGGGGTCAGGGAGGAGAGGATCGGCGACTACCTCGTACGGCTGTGTGCCGACGGCCCCGCGCTGCGGTTCGTCAATCCCTCGGGCAGGACCGTCAAGTCGGCCCCGCAGGCCATCCGCAAGGACCCGGCGCTGGCCGAGCTCAGGATCACCCTGAAGGAGCTCAGGCAGGCGCTCGCGGCCGAGCGGTTCCGGCTGGAGCAGGCGCTGATCAAGGAACGCGGGTGGAGCTGGCAGGAGGTGACCGAGTTCTTCCTCGACCACCCGGTCACCGGCCGGTACGCCCGCGCCCTGGTCTGGCAGGTCTCGCCGGACTCGGCTGGGCTGCCGGTCAGGACCGAGGCGGGCTGGGAGCTGTCCGACCCGCAGGGACACCGCGTCCGGCCGGATCCCGACACCCCGGTCGGGCTCTGGCATCCGATCCACGCGACCGCCGATGAGGTGCGGACCTGGCGCGACCACCTGCTGGAGCACATGATCCGCCAGCCGTACAAGCAGGTGTTCCGCGAGGTCTATCTGCTGACCCCGGCCGAGGAACGCGCCCGCACCCATTCGGCCCGCTTCTCCGGGCACGTGCTCCGCTACGGCCAGGCCAAGACACTGCTGAACCAGCGCGGCTGGACGGGCCTGTCCATCGGCCACTGGGACTACGAGTGCGGCGGCGACCAGGGCGAGGCTGTCAGGGAGCTGTCCGGCTGGCGGGCCCGCTGGGGCATGCACGTGGTCGGCGACCCGGCCGCCGACGGGTGGGACACCGCCTCCTTCTGCGCCACCGAGGAGATCACCTTCCACCGGGCCGGGCCGGGAGAGCTCTCCGGCCACGACTCGGCAAGCGACCGGGTCGCGCTGGTCGAGGTGCCACCGCTGGTGCTGTCGGAGGTGCTGCGCGACGCCGACCTGGCCGTGGGGGTCGCCTCCCTGGGCCTCGACCAGCGGGCGGTGGCCGGGCACGAGGACTACTGGCGCTCCTCCGGGTTCGGTGAGCTCACCGAGACCGCCAGGACTCGGCGCGACGCGCTGGCCCGGCTGCTGCCCCGGCTGAGAATCACCGATCGCGCGGAGCTGACCGACCGGTTCCTGCGCGTACGCGGCGACCTGCGGACCTACAAGATCCACCTGGGGTCGGGCAACATCCTCATGGAGCCCAACGACGCCTACCTGTGTGTCGTCCCCGGGCACGACCGCGACGCCGCGTCCGTCTTCCTGCCCTTCGAGGAGGAAAGCGGCATGCTCTCGGTCATCCTGTCCAAGGCCTTCCTGCTCGCCGCCGACACCGCCATCACCGACCCGTCGATCACCCGGCAGCTCGGCGGCTGAACGCGCCACGGCGGCCTCCCCGCGTGCTCGCCGCCGCACGTCGCCCCCCGACGGGGCCGGCCGGCGACGTGGTGCATCCATGACAAAAGGCCGGAGGGAATGCGGGTTCACCTCGGCGGGGTACCCCCGGTCGGCCGACCGGCCGGCGTGAAAGTTTCACCGCCGGTTGACGGATACGAGGCGACCGCTGACGATCATGTTGCCTCCGGGTCAGGGAGGGGGTGTCGAGTGAACGCCACTATCCGTTGCGAGGTACACCGATGCCGAGAACTCCGTTACGGGCAGCGTCCGCCCTTCTGCTGACGCTGGCCGTCCTCACCGTCCCCACGGCGCACGCCGACGAGGTCGCGCCGGTCGCGGTGACCGTCAACGCCCGCGCCGCGCTCGCCACCGCCCCCGAGACCGGTATCGGTACCAACCACGCGATCTGGGACAGCCGTCTGGGCACCGACGAGACCGCCGACCTGCTCAAGGACGCGGGCATGAAGGTGCTGCGCTACCCCGGCGGCTCGTACTCCGACATCTACCACTGGGCCGACCACACCGCCCCCGGCGGCTACGTCGCTCCCGACACCGACTTCGACACCTTCATGCGCGGCGTGCGGCGCACCGGCGCGCAGCCGATGGTGACCGCCAACTACGGCACCGGTACGGCGGCGGAGGCCGCGGCCTGGGTGCGGCACGCCAACGTCGTCAAGGGCTACGGCGTCAAGTACTGGGAGATCGGCAACGAGAACTACGGCAACGGCCACTACGGTGCCGCCTGGGAGGCCGACGACCACGCCGACAAAAGCCCTGCCGAGTACGCGCGCCATGTCGTGGCCTACTCCGACGCGATGAAGGCCGTCGACCCGACCATCAAGATCGGCGCGGTGCTGACCACGCCCGCCAACTGGCCCGACGGGATAGTCGCCGAGGGCGACGCCGGGACCTGGAACGACGTCGTCCTGTCGACCGCCGGGTCGAAGATCGATTTCGTGATCCTGCACTGGTACCCCGGTGCCTTCGACAGGACCGCGCACGTTCCCGACATGATCCACCTCACCCGCCGGCAGATCGCGGAGCACGTGGGAACCGGTTCCGAACGGATCGGCATCGCGATGACCGAGTTCAACACCGGGTCGAACACCGGCGGCACGACGACCCAGCCCGGCGCGCTGGCCGCCGCCGACGCCTACGCGACGCTGCTGGCCAACGGGGTCTTCACGGTCGACTGGTGGAACGTCCACAACGGCATCGGCAGCGTCACGCAGGTCGAGGGACACACCGACTACGGCGACTTCGGCCTGCTGTCGAGCGGGACGTGCACCTCCGACGGCAGCGTCTGCGAACCGTCGGCGAACACGCCCTTCGCGCCGTACTACGCGCTCCAGATGGTGAGCAGGTTCGCCCGCCCCGGCGACCGGTTCATCCGGGCCGCGACCGACCAGGAGAAGGTCGTCGCGCACGCCGTGCGCCGCCCCGACGGCGATCTGGCCGTCCTGCTGATCAACACCTCGTCCGACACCTCCTACCCCGTCACGATCGGCTACTCGGGCTTCAGCCCGGCGTCCGGGGCTCCCACCGTGCTGACCCACACCAACGGCGCCACGAGCATCGCCACGTCGACCGCGGGCAGCGCGACCGGCCAGACGCTGCCGCCGCTCTCGCTGACCACGGTCATCCTGCGTCCCGCCTCCGCCCCGGCCGGCCTGCCGGGCGCGCCGGGGCAGCCGACGGCCTCGGACGTGACGGACGAGGCCGCCACCGTCTCCTGGCCCGCCGCCTCCGCCGGCGCGCGCCCGATCGTGAAGTACGAGGTCCACCGCCAGAACGGGGCCGTCAGCGAGCAGCTCGGCGAGACCACCGGCACCTCGTTGAGCGTGGGCAACCTGAAACCGGGCACGCGCCACACGGTCAACGTGATCGCCCGGGACAGCGGCGGCGGCGTCTCGTCGCCCTCCGCGCCGCTGACGTTCACGACCGGCACGCCCGCCTCCAGCTCGTGCTCGGTACGCCTGACCAACCAGTCCGACTGGGCCAGCGGCTACGTCGGCGCCATCGACATCACCAACCACGGCGCGCCGATCGACGGCTGGACCCTGAACTTCAGCTGGCCGAGGACGTGGCAGAGCCTGGGCAGCGGCTGGGGCGCCGTCTGGACGCAGAACGGGCGGGACGTCAGGGTCGTCAACGACTCCGGCAACGGCTCGCTGCCCACGGGCGCGTCGGCCACGATCGGCTTCGTCGGCAACTACAGCGGCCCGAACACGCTGCCCGCGGTCTTCACCCTCAACGGGACCGTCTGCACGACCAGGTGACGGTTACGGCCGACGAACCGGGCGACGGCCCACGGACCGTCGCCCGGCGCGCAGGTCCCGGAGACCGGGGTTCGGGGAGCCGGACCCCGCGGATCCCTACCCCGGCGGGGTGAGGCGCGGTTCGCCCGCGGTACGCATACTTGGCTCCATGACCGAGCACGGGCACCTCGCCGACTTCCTCCAGGCACGCCGTGGCCTGCTGCGACCCGAAGACGTCGGGTTGCGGACCTACGGCGAGCGACGCAGGGTGCCCGGGCTGCGGCGGGAGGAGCTCGCGATGCTCGCGGGCATCAGCGCGCCCTATTACACCCGCCTGGAGCAGGGCCAGTCACGCAACGCCTCGCGCGAGGTGCTCGACGCCATAGCGAACGCCCTGCGCTTGGACGAGCCCGAGCGTGCCCATCTGCACGCCCTGGCCGGCGCGCCGAGACGCGGCCGGCCCGCGAGCCGGCCGCGTCCCGAACGCGTCACCCCGGCGACCAGCGCCTTGCTGGCGGCCTTCGAGAACACGCCCGCCATCGTGGTCGGCCGCCGCAGCGACGTCCTGGCCTGGAACCGTCAGGGTCACGGCCTGTTCGCCGGCCATCTCGACCCGGACGGCCCCGGCGTCCCGGAGCGACGGCCGAACATGGCCAGGCTGGTGTTCCTGGACGCGCACACCCGCGACCTGTACACCGACTGGCCCGCCAAGGCCAGGGCCGTGGTGGGCAACCTGCGCCTCACGGCCGGGCGGCACCCGGACGATCCGCTGCTGGCCGGGCTGATCGGCGAGCTGACCATGCGCAGTCCGGAGTTCGCCTCGATGTGGGCCGATCACCGGGTCCTGGCCTGCGATGTCGCCGACTACGAGATGCGCCACCCCCTGGTCGGGACGCTGACGGTCACCCAGCAGACGCTGCAGAGCCCGCGGGGGAACGGCCCGGCCCTGGTGGTGGCCACGGCCGATCCCGGCTCCCCCTCCGCGACGGCCCTGACCCTGCTCTCCCACGTCACCGCGCCGCGGGAGGCGACCCGGCCGCGCCACGACGCCGGAACCCGCACCACCTGACCCGAGGGGATCGCGACCTCTCCTCGACACCCCCGACGCCCCCACGGCACTCCCCCGACACCCCTCACCCCACGGCGCCGAACCGCGGCTGCCGCATGCCGGAAAACAGTGAAGGAATCATGCCCAAGCGAAGCATCAAGATCACTATGTCGGCCGCCCTGCTGGCCGCCGCCGCCCTGACGCCGACCGCGCCGACCGCGATGGCCAGCGCGACGGCCGCCGGGGGACCGCTGACAGATGTGCGGATCGCCACCCACTTCGACCTGTCCGCGGGCCAGATGCCGGAGAACATCTCCCTGCTGCCCGACGGCACGGCGAACGTCACCTTCGCCGCCGGCCGCCAGGTGGCCCAGGTCACGCCCCAGGGCAGGACGCGCGTCCTGGCGACGCTGCCCGCGCCCGCCGACGGCGGGGTCGACACGCCGGTCCTCGGTTTCCCCCTGGCCACCGGTATCGCCCACACCTCGGACGGCACCGTGTACATGCTGTACGCGACGGGCACGGCCGATCTGACGGGGCTGTGGCGGCTGCGCCCGGGGAAGGCCCCGCGGCGCATCGCCGCGCTGCCCGCGAACGGCCTGCCCAACGGGCTGGCACTGGACGGGCGCGGCGAACGGCTCTACATCACCGACTCGGTGCTCGGCACCGTGTGGACCGTCCCCGTCACCGGCGGCGCACCCGTCGCGTGGTCCACGGCTCCCGAACTCGCCCCGGCCGGTTTCCTCGGAGCCAACGGCGCGAAGGTACACCGGGGCGCGCTGTGGGTGACCAACCTCGACCGGGGCACCCTTCTGCGCATCCCGATCCGCTCCGGAAACCGCGCGGGAGCACCGCAGGTCAGGGCGTCGGGCATGGTCGGTATCGACGATTTCGCCTTCACCGGACGCGGTGACGAGATCCTCGCCGCCCTCAACGCCCCCAACAAGGTCGTACGCATCCGGTCCGACGGCACCGGCACCACCGTGCTGGACGCCGCCGACGGCCTGCAGAACCCCACCTCCGTCGCGCTGCGCGGCGACGACGTGTACGTGCTCAGCGCCGCCTACACCACGGCCACCGACCCCAACCTGCTGCGCGCGCGCCTGCGCGACCACCCGTAGGTGAGGAGCGCCGGGACCGGCCGGGACCGATGGAGGCCGATGCGCTCATCCTCGGTGCCGGCCTTCTCGGTCCGATCCTGGACGCGGCGATGATCGGAGGGTGTCGTCGACGCGACCGTCGCGGGTTCACGCGCCGGGCCGGGACGCGGGATGCAGGGAGCCCACCAGCGCCACGGCCTCGCCGAGGAGTCGTTTCTCGGCCTGGCTCAGCGTCGGGTTGGCGGCCCGGATGGCCAGAGCCCTTTCGAGGTCGATCGCATGGTCGACCTCGCTGAGCAGGGAGGCCAGGACCGTGCGGGCCATGGACGCCTCGGCCAGCGGACCCACCACGACCTCCGCCAGGATGAGGGCGGACATCCCCCAGTCCAGCGCGGGCGGGCCGTCCTCGGCGTTGGCCCAGTCGATCACCACCGGCCCCTCGGGCGTGAGCATCACGTTCTCCGGATGCAGGTCGAGGTGGAGGACGCGATCCGCCGGGTCGGCCGAGACCCGCGCCGGGAAAGCGTGCAGACGACGCAGCAACCCCGCCAGGACCGTGCCGGCCTCCTCCAGAGTGATCGCGCCCTGCGTGAGCGCCTCGACCATGGTCGGGCCGGACAGCCGCTCCATGATCAGATCCCCGCCCACGGCCGGTCCGACCCGCGGCGCCGGATATCCCCGGCCGGAGACGTAGGACATCACGGCCACCTCGGTGGACGCGTCACCGCCGTCCCGGTATCGGCGCAGCACCCACGCGTCGTCGATCGCGAACACATCCGCGGTACGGCCGGAGCCGAGCATAGGACCGATGCGCATACCAAGAGCGTCGCGTACGACCGCCCGAACGGCAACCGCCTCTCCGCTCCGCCGTGCCGCCTCGATCACGTTCCGGTTGCCCTCACTCCACGATTCGGCGGTCAGCCCGGATGCCGACACTCACAGGGTCACGCGGGCCCCTCCGAGGTAGGCGGCAGGGGTCCGGTTCAGGCGTTGTAGCCGCCGTGGGCGTCCAGCACCGCGCCCGTGACGTACGAGGCGGCGGGGCTCGCCAGGAAGGCGATCGCCTCGGCGATCTCCTCGGGACGGCCCATGCGCTGCAGGGACAGCGAGCTGACCAGGGCCTTGAGAGTCTCGGGGTCCGGCGGTTCCATCCCGCCGTCCATCAGTCCGGCCTCCACGACGTTGGCCGTGATGCCCCGGTGCCCGAGGTCCCGCGCGACGCCCATGGTGTACCTCTCGACCCCCGACTTGGTCGCCGAGTAGTCGGCGAGGCCCGGGAGGCCGACCCGGGAGCCCAGCCCGGAACTCACCGTGATGATGCGGCCGTCCGCGCGCAGCACCCGGGAGGCGGCCCGGATGACGGCGATCACGCCGAGGTAGTTGGTGGCGTGCATCCGGTCCAGCGCGGCGGTGTCGGCCTCCGGGTCGTCCACCCTGCGGCCCACCGAGACCGCCGCGTTGTTGACGAGGATGTCCAGGCCGCCGAAGGACGCGACCACCTCGTCGATCAGCGCCGGAGCCCCGCTCGTGTCCGCCTGGTCGGACTTGATGGCGACGGCCTTCGCTCCCTTGGCGCGTACCTCCTCGACGACGGCCCGCGCCCGCTCGTCGGAGCTGACGTAGGTGAACGCGACGTCGGCGCCCTGCTCGGCCAGCAGCCGTACGGTCGCGGCTCCCAGCCCGCGGGAACCTCCGGTGACCAGGGCGACCTTGCCCGTGAGCGGCTTGTTCATTCTTCTCACCTCACTGATCGATCCGTCCGAACTGTCGTAACACTAATGGTTACGACGGAGTGGTCGCAACATTTGTTGTTACGACTGGGCGGTCGTACCATACGGTGTCGCGGCCGAGAGATGAGGGTTCATGAGCGCCAACAGCAAGTTGACCATCGCCGCCCACGCGCTGGCCTGGATCAGCCTCTACCAGCGCCAGGGCCACGAGGTCGCCACGTCCGAGCAGATCGCGAGCAGCGCGAACACCAATCCCGTGGTGATCAGGCGGCTGCTCGGCGAGCTGCGCAGGGCGGGGCTCGTGGAGTCCCGGCGGGGCGTGGGCGCGGGCTGGTCGCTGGCGCGCGAGCTGGAGTCGATGACCCTGCTCGACGTGTACGAGGCGGTGGAACCCGGCCCGCTGTTCGCGATGCACCGCGCCACCCCGGACCAGGGGTGCGTGGTGGGTTACGGCATCCAGCCGGCGATGCAGGGCATCTACGAGGGCATCGAGGAGACCCTGAGGCGCGAGCTGGCCCGTGTCACGCTGGAGGACGTCCTCCGGGACGTCCTCGCGGCACCTCGCTAGCCCCGTACCTCACGGACGGCCGGTTCCGGGGAGTCCTCGGTGTGCCGGCACCCGATCGGGGACGGCCGCGTCGAGTGACCGCACCGGGTTCGGCGAAGGCCCCGGTCCGGCGAGGAGAGCCGGGCCGGAGCCTTCGCCGAACGTGCGCCGCCGGGGACTCGGCCCCCGGGCCCGCGGACCGGGAGCCCTCACTCCTCCTCGGTGAACACGACCTCGCGGCGCCTGCGGATCGCCGGGAGGACGGCGACGACGAGCGCCGCCACGGCCAGGGCGAGGAGCACCGCGGAGATCGGCCGGGTCAGGAAGACCGACGCGTCGCCACGGGAGATGATGAGCGCCCGCCGCATGTTCTCCTCGAGCAGGGGGCCGAGGACGAAGCCGAGCAGCAGCGGCGCCGGCTCGCAGCCGCACTTGATCAGGACGTAGCCCAGGACCCCGAAGAACACGATCGCGTAGACGTCGTACGCGTTGAACTCCAGGGAGTACGTGCCGATCGCGGCGAACAGGATGATCATCGGGAACAGCACCTGGTACGGGATGCGCAGCATGCGCACCCAGAGGCCGATCAGCGGCAGGTTCAGCAGCACGAGCAGCACGTTGCCGATCCACATCGACGCGATCAGTCCCCAGAACAGCGCCGGTTCGTCGACGATGACGTTCGGGCCGGGGGTGATGCCGTGGACGATGAACGCGCCGACCATCAGCGCCATCACCGGGTGGGCGGGCAGCCCCAGGGTGAGCAGCGGGATGAACGACGTCTGCGCGGCGGCGTTGTTCGCCGACTCGGGGCCGGCGACGCCCTCGATCGCGCCGCGCCCGAACTCCTGCCGCCGCTTCGAGATCCGCTTCTCGACGGCGTACGAGGTGAACGAGGCCAGCACGTGGCCACCGCCGGGCAGGACGCCGAGCGCGGCGCCGAGACCGGTACCCCGCAGGATCGGGCCGACGATCCGGCGCCGGTCCTCACGGGTCGGCCAGAGGTTCCTCACCTTGCCGACGATCGCCGCGCGGGTCTGCTCGTTCTCCAGGTTGCGCAGGATCTCGGCCAGCCCGAACATGCCGACGGCGACCGACACGAAGTCGATGCCGCCGTACAGCTCGCGCTGGCCGAACACGAACCGGGGCGTGCCGGTGTAGAGGTCCTGGCCGACCGTGCCGAACAGGACGCCGAGCGCGATCATCGCCAGCGCCTTGAGCGCCGTGCCGCGCGCCAGCGCGATCGACACGATCAGGCCGAGCAGCACCAGCGAGAAGTACTCGGCCGGGCCGAACCGCAGCGCGACGCGGGCCAGCGGCGGGGCCGCGACGGCCAGCACGACGGTGGCCACCGTACCCGCGACGAAGGACCCGATCGCGGCGGCGGCCAGGGCCGGGCCGGCCCGGCCCTGGCGGGCCATCTCGTGCCCGTCCAGCGCGGTGACCGCCGCCGACGACTCACCGGGCAGGTTGATCAGGATGGCGGTCGTCGAGCCGCCGTACTGCGCGCCGTAGTAGATGCCGGCCAGCATGATCAGCGCCGTCACCGGCTCGAAGCTGAAGGTGATCGGCAGCAGCATCGCCACCGTCGCCGTCGGCCCGATGCCGGGCAGCACGCCGACCGCCGTCCCGAGCAGCACCCCCACGAAGCAGTAGAGGACGTTCTGGACCATGAGGGCGGTCGAGAAACCCAGCGCGAGGTTGTCGAGAAGTTCCATGCCTCAATCCGGATGCCGCGTCAGAACCCCAGCCACGGGCCCAATAGCGGGATCCGCAACTGAAGTCCGACGACGAAGATGAGCGTGCCGGCCACGGTGAGCCCGGCGGCCACGGCGACGGCCGTGAGCAGCCGTACGCGCGTGCTGGCCAGCGCGGTGAGCAGGGCGGTCACCGCCGACGTCGGTACGAACCCGAGGCCCCGGACGGTGAGTCCGAAGAACAGGACCGCGAGCACGATGAGGGCGACCGCGCGCCAGGGGATCGGCCCGAACTCGATCACCTCGCCCGCGACGAGCCCCTTGACGACGATCGCCAGGCCCAGGGCGGCCACGATCGCGCCGACCAGCAGCGGGAAGGCGCCGGGGCCCATCCGCAGCGGGGTGCCCAGCTCGTAGCCGAGCGCCCCCACCACGAACGCGCCACCGATCAGGACGAAGACTCCCCCGGCGAGGACGTCCGGGAGGGACCGGCGGCGCTCCACCTCAGGAGGCCTTGACGCCGGCGTCGGCGATGACCTTCGCCCAGGTGCCGAGCTGCTCCTCGAGCTTGGCCCGGTGCGCCTGCGGGGTCGCGTCCTCGGCCGCGACCGGCGCGGTGCCGAGCTTGGCCATCTGGTCGACGACCCCCTTGTCGGCGAGTGCCACCTTCAGCGCCTCGGACAGCTTCTGGACGACGTCCTGCGGCGTGCCCTTCGGGACGTAGAGACCGTGCCACACGCTGACCTGGAGCTGGGGCAGCCCGGCCTCGGTCGTGGTGGGCAGGTCGGGCAGGCTCTTCACCCGCTCCGGCGTGGTGACCGCGTACGCCTTCACCTCGCCCGCGGAGATCTGGCCGCTGGTGTTGGTCGTCTGGTCGCACATGAAGTCGACCTGGCCGCCGACGAGGTCGGTCAGCGCGGGGCCGGTGCCCTCGTACGGGACCTCCTGGAGCTTGACCCCGGCGGCGGACTGGAACAGCAGGCCGCACAGGTGGGACGCGGCGCCGATGCCGGCGTTGGCCAGCGTGACCTTGCCGGCGTTCGCCTTCACGTACGTCACGAGGTCCTGGAGCGTCGCGGGCGCGAAGTCCTTGCGGGCGACGACCGTCATCGGCACCTCGGTGACGAGCCCGACCATCTCGAAGTTCTCCAGCGGCTTGTAGCCCAGGTCCTTGTACAGGGCGGGCGCCGTCGACATGCCGATGTGGTGCATGAGCACGGTGTAGCCGTCCGGATCGGCCCGCGCGACCTCGCCGGCGCCGACCGTGCCGCCCGCGCCCTCGGCGTTCTGGACGACGACCTTGGCGCCGAGCTTGGCGGCCATCGGCTCGGCGATCATGCGGGTGACGGTGTCCGTGGGGCCGCCCGCGCTGAACGGCACGACGAACGTGATGTTCTTGTCCGGGTAGCCCCCGGCGCCGCTCGCGCCGGTGGCGCCCGCGCCGGGGGCGCCCCCGTTTCCGGAACAGGCCGCGACGAGCGAGACGACGCCGATCGTGGCGATCATCCGCGCGACGGCCCGGTATCTGCTGGTCGTTCTCATATCGCGGCCTCCTCCTCAGCGCACGCGCGTTTGTCGGTAAGTGCGCGGCCTCAGTCTCGGCTGGCGGGGACGCGGATGGTGTCAGAGAAATCCCAAGAATGCGCCGGATGCCAGAGAAATTCCAAGAAGCGGAGGGCTGACCAAGTGCCGATCCGGGCCGTACAATCCGCCGGTATGCGGATCACCATCATCGAGGATGACGACCGCGTGGCGCGGGCTCTGGTGACCGTCCTGGCCCAGGCGGGCTTCGAGGTCCACCGCGTCGCCACCGCCTCGGAGGCCGTGCGCGCCGCCCCGTCCGATGTGGTCCTCGTCGACCTGGGTCTGCCCGACGGCGACGGACTCGACGTGATCCGCAAGTTGCGTGACCGCCCGGAGACCGCCGTCATCGCCGTGACGGCGCGATCGGAGGAGCACGAGCGGGTCCGTGGCCTGCGCGCCGGCGCGGACGACTACATCGTGAAGCCGTTCGGCATCCCGGAGTTGCTGGCCCGGATCGACGCCGTCCTGCGGCGCACCCGGGTGGCTCGTGCCCTGAGCCACCCGGACGAGCCGCTCGTCCTCGGCCCGATGCGGATCGGCGTCGGCACCCGCGAGGTCACCGTCGACGGCGCGCTCGTGACGCTGACCCGCAAGGAGTTCGAGCTGCTCCTGCTGCTGGCCAGGCGGGCGCCGAACGTGGTGAGCCGCGACGTCATCCTCGACCAGATCTGGGGAGCGACCTGGGAGTCCTCGAGCCGCACCCTGGACACCCACATCGCGGCGTTGCGGCACAAGCTCGGGCCTGTCGTGCTCATCCGCACGATCCACGGAGTCGGCTATCGGCTCCTGGCCGACCAGCCGGAGCTGATCGGCTGACGCGCCGTGCACCGTCGCCTGCTCGCCGTCCTGGTGCCTCTCGCGGTGCTGCTCGTCGCGGCGCTCGGGGTGCCGCTCAGCATCACCGTGGCGGAGCGGGAGATGCAGGAGACCTACGTCGACCGGCTCAACGACGTCGGCCGGTTCGCGTCGCTGGCCGAGACCGCGCTGTCGACCGGGCGGACCGAGGCGCTCCACCAGGAGCTGACGCACTACCACAGGCTGTACGGCATCCCGGTCGCGGTGATCGACATGTCGGGCACGGTGCTGCTTGGACCGGCCGGCGCGTACCGGGAGGCGGCGCGGGCCGAGCCGGCGCTGCCCCGGATCGTGACCGCGGCGCTGGCCGGGGCGAGGTCCGAACCGTCCTGGGAGTGGGCGCCGTGGGACGACTCCGCGCTCGTGGTCGCGGAGCCGGTGGGCCGCGACAGCGAGGTCGTCGGCACCGTCGTGACGATCTCCGACCTGTCGAGGACGCGCCATCGCATCCTCGTGCGATGGGCCCAGCTCGCCGGGCTCGGGCTGCTGCCGTTGATCGCGCTGGTGGCCGTCGCCTGGCCGGTGTCGGCGTGGGTGCTGCGGCCGGTGCGGGAGCTGGACGCGGCGAGCTCCCGGATCTCGCGGGGCGACCTCACCATCCGGGCGGACGCCGAGGCCGGCCCGGTCGAGCTGCGGCGGCTCGCGGAGTCGTTCAACACCATGATGGACGCGGTCGAGAACGCCGTGCAGCGGCAGCGGGCGTTCGTGTCCGACGCGTCGCACCAGTTGCGCAACCCGCTGACCAGCCTCCGGCTCGCCGTGGAGAGCCTGGAACCGCATCTGCGCGCGTCCGGCGACGGGCGGCAGGTCTACGACGTCGCCGTCGACGAGCTGAAGGCGATGCAGCGGATGCTGAACTCGCTGCAGGCCAGTGCGCGGATGGAGAGCATACGGACGGCGTCGCCGGTGGATCTCGACGCGGTGCTGGCGACCCGGGTGGACCGGTGGCAGGCGTTGACGGCGACGGCGGGGCAGACACTGGCGGTCGACGTGCCGCCGGGGCTGCGGTTGCTGGAGCCGCCGGGCGGGCTGGGCAGCATCCTGGACGAGCTGATCAGCAACGCGTTACGGCTGTCGGACGCGCGGGTGGTGGAGGTGACCGCCCGGGTCGTCCCCGGTCGCGCGGGCACCGGCCGGGTCGCCCCCGGTGGCGCGGGGGCCGCCCGGGACGCCCGCGATGGCGCGGGGACCGCCCGGGACGCCCGCGATGGCGCGGGGACCGCCCGGGACGCCCGCGATGGCGCGGGCGCCGGACCCGGCGACGCCTCCGCGGCCGGAGACGTGGTCACGATCGCCGTCCGTGACGACGGCCAGGGAATCGACGCGTCCGAGCGAGCCCAGGCGCTACGGCGGTTCTGGCGGTCGCCGCGGCACCAGAACGTGCCCGGCACCGGCCTGGGACTGGCGATCTGCGCCGACCTGGTCGGGGCGGCCGGGGGCGAGCTGCGGCTGGAGGAGGGCCTGCCGCGCCCGGACGGGTCCGGGCGCGGATTCGCCGCGGTGGTCGCGTTGCCGGTCGTTCCGCGGGTGGCGTCGCCGGCCGGCGACCCGGCTCCGTCACAGGTCTGAGAACCTGCGCCCGTCGCATGTCCGAGGCCCCGGGCCCCGTCGCAGGCCCGTCACTGTCGCAGGCCCGTCACTTGTCGCAGGCCCGTCACCGTCGCAGATCTGTCGCCGTCACCGGCCTGTCGCCGTCCCGGGTCAGCGCTTGCGGTCGCGGAACCAGGCCGCCGCGCCCGGATGGAGCGGGATCGACGCGGTGGAGATCCCGGTCCGCACGTTGATCTGCCACGTTTCCGGAACGGCCTCGGGAACGGCCTCGGCGTCGCGACTGGCGGAGATGATCGTGCCGGTGTGCGTGAAGATCGTGTCGGTGATGGCGTGGACCAGGTCGTCGGGCAGGTCGTTGCGCACGAGAAGCACGTTCGGCACGGCGACGGTACGGGTGGCCGGGACGCCGGCGTAGGCGGTCGCGGGGATCATGGCCGGAGTGTAGGGACCGGGGAACGCCGTGAAGAGCGCGTCCGCCTGCGCGTCCAGCGGGATCAGCCGGATCGGGTGCCGCTGCGCCAGCTCCGTGACGGCGGGGGTCGGGACGCCGGTCAGGGAGAACATCGCGTCGATCTCGCCGTCGCGCAGTGCCGCCGCCGATTCGGCCTGGCTGAGGTACCGGCCGTCGGCGTTCACCCGGCCGAGCTCCAGGACCCGCAGCGACGTGAACTCGGTGCCCGAGTCGCGGGCGCCGAGGGACACGCGCCTGCCCTCCAGGTCCCGGAACCCGTCGATCGCCGAACCGGCCATGACCACGAGATGCAGGTGACTGTCATAGAGCCGGCATATCGCCGAGAGTCCCTCGGGCGCGCTGCCGTCGGTCGTGATCAGCGCGTCCAGGCTCGTCAGCCCGAGGTGAACCTCGCCGGTCCGCAGCATCCGGATGTTGTCGGTGGACGCCCCGCTCGGCACGGTGACCAGGGTGGCACCCGGCACCTGCTCGGAGACGTGTTCGGCCAGCGCACCGCCGATGCGCCGGTACACCGCCCCCGCCGGCCCGGTGGCCAGTCGCAGGTGGACCTTGCCGGCCTCTGGCTGCCGGGAGCAACCGGCGAGCAGTCCCCCGGCGGCCATGAGCACCGCCCGCCGGCTGAGCCGTGGCCCCCGGTCCAGCGCCGTGCCGGGACGGTACGGACGGCGACCACCGGTCGCCGACGACATCGGCGTCTCGTCAACACACCGCATCCGCGCCACCCTCCGGCAAGACCTCGTCGGCGTCAACCCCGCCCAATCCGCCCACCGCCGTCTTCGGGACCCGGTCGCGTACCACCGCGGCACCCAGCCAGCGATCATGAAGAACCCGGCCTTCGGGATCGAGGAGCATCCACAACCCGTCCGCGAGGAGACACCACAGCCCGACCTCGGGAACGAAGGCGAGGAGGGGGAAGGCCAGCGTGCGGAGCGCGGTCCTGCCCGTGCCCAGCCGTCCGCCCGTCCGCGCGGCGACGACCCGGACACCCAGCAGCCGCTTGCCGAGCGTCCGCCCCCACAGGGCGTGCTGCACCCAGAAGTAGAGGAAAAGCCCGCCCAGGACGGCCAGTTCCGCCGGCCTCACGTTGCTCCGGAACACGTACGCGTCGGCCCGCTCCAGAAGCCCGGCTCCCATATGGACCTTGAAGCCCCTGTCGATCAGGGGCCAGGCCGCCCCCACGACAGCGCTGAGGGCCGTGACAACGATCAAATAGTCGGCCAGGGCCGCCGCAGGCCGGCGCCACACCGTCCCGGCCGGTGACCCGCCCGGCTCGTCCGCGGTGACGGACCGCGTCGCCCGCGGCGCGGCGAACACCAGCGTCGCGGCCACCAGGAGACACAGCTGGGTGATCCCCCATCCGCCGGCCACCCCTGCGAACCAGCCGGCGCTGAACAGAGGGGTCTCGTCGCAGCCGTTCCGATCGCTGTGTAACGAGGCGAGCGGTTCGATGAGCGCGACCAGGACGAGGAGCCCCGCCACCCGCCGGCCTGTCACCCCGGGATCCCTGCGGCCGAGACACGCGAGAAGGCCGAGAAGGACCACGAGGGCCGGAAACGCCCAGTTCTCCGTGATCTCCATGACCGCTTCGAGATCACGGCGCAGCGGGGCAAGCGGTGACAGCGTCGTTCCACTGTTGTACTGGCACACCAACCCGTAGATGTCCCCGGGGGCCCCGGTGGGCTCCTCACGATCGAGTCGCTCGCGCCACGACTCCCAGGTCGGCAAGGCGGCGACGGCCGCGGCCGCCACCCATGCCGACAGCGCTGACCGCGACAAACGGGAGAACTGCGGCACAATGGTCCTTTCGGCCTGGGAGCGACACCCTACGACGCCCCGGCACGCGACACGGACCCGGACGCCGCCCTCGCCGTGGCCGAGCGGCTCCAGGCCGGCACCGTTTGGGTGAACGAGATCATGCACCTGTCGCCGCTCGTGCCCTTCGGCGGCCTCAAGCAGTCCGGCATCGGGGTCGAGAGCGGCCAGGCCGGCCTGCTCGAGTTCACCGGGCGGCAGACCGTCACGGTCAAGCGGTGACCACGATCGTCCTGCCGGCCACCCGGCGCGATCAGTGCGCGTGATCGTCGCCGATGCGTTCGGAGATCTCGAACATGTTCCCCCACGGGTCACGGAAGAAGGCGAGGCGTGCGCTGATGTCGTCGATCTCGAACGGCGGGTTGACGATGTCCACGCCGCGCCGGCGGAGCTCGGCGAGGGTGTCGTCGACGCTGTCCACGGAGAGACAGACGTGGTTGTAGCCGTTCAACGACAGGCTGGCGTCGACGTCGCCGAACCTGGGCTGGGCCGCCGCACCGGGGCCGCCGAGGATCTCCAGGCGGAAGTCGTCCTGGGCGGGCGGCGCGGGAACGGCCGGCCTCCGGCGTTGACGGCGCGGGAGCGGGAGATCGCGGAACTGGCGGCGGCGGGGTTGACGAACAAGGAGATCGGTAAGCGGTTGCACCTGTCGCATCGGACGGTGGGTTCGCATCTGTACCAGCTGTTCCCGAAGCTGGGCCTGCGTGGCCGCGCCGGCCTTCGCGACGCCCTGCTGGCACTGACCGAACCGGCGGCGGACCGGCTGTCCTCCGGTTCCTGAGCATCCGCGGCGCCTCGGGGGCGGGCCTCGGATGAGGAGCGTCCGAGGCGTCCCGGCGGAGGTGGACCTCCACGGGGAGCGTCCGAGGCGCCCCGAAGGTGGGCGCCACGAGGGACCTCCCGCCGGACCGGCGGGAGGTCCCTTCCGTACGGCTCAGGCGACGTGGTCGGTCGAGCGGGCCAGTTCCCGCCAGGTCTCGAGCTCCGCGCCGACGGCCGCGAGCTTGGCGCGGATGTCGGCCAGTGTCGAGGAGCCCAGCGGGATCCGGGCCGGCATCTCGTCGAGATCCGCGACGGCCAGGATCGCGGCCGCGGCTTTCACCGGGTCGCCCTCCTGCAGCCCGTGGTTCTCTCCCGCCCAGACGCGCGACGCCCCGCCGGTGACGGCATAGTCATCGATGATCCGCTCCACGTGCTGCAACGACGTCGAGCCGAGGAAATCGGTGCGCAACGGGCCGGGTTGCACCGAGGTCACCTGGATGCCGAGCGGGGCGAGCTCCAGGCCCAGCGCCTCCGTGAGGCCCTCGACCGCGAACTTCGTCGCGCTGTAGACACCCCAGCCGGCCCACGCGACCACGCCGCCGGTCGAGCTCACGTTGAGGATCCTGCCGCGACCGGCCGCGCGCATCACCGGCACGACCGCCCGGATGACCGTCAACAGGCCGAAGACGTTGATGTCGAAGACGCCGCGCGCCTCGGCGTCACTGGTCTCCTCGACCGCGCCGACCAGCCCGCGCCCGGCGTTGTTCACCAGGACGTCGATGCCGCCGAACCGGGACACCGCCGCTTTGACGGCCGCGTCCGCCTGTCCCTGATCGGTGACGTCCAGCGGCACCACCAGCAGGTTGTCCGGACGGCCGGGCAGTGCTTTCTCGATCGCCCGAGGATCCCGCGCGGTCGCCGCGACCGAGTCGCCGCGCTCCAGCGCGGCCTTCACGATCTCCAGACCCAACCCACGCGACGCACCGGTGACGAACCAAACAGACACGATGTTCTCCCTTGCCGGATGTTGCTGACGCATCCCATTAGGGCCCCGCCGGGAGGCGAAACGAAGAGGCTGGCTGGTACCCGTTGTCCTGGCTCCGACAGAGCCACGGAGCCGGCCGGATGCCGGTCGAATGACTGCCGACTCGGCCTCTCCCGGTCGCTGGGGTCGGCGCCACTGACACGTCTCTCCCCTGATGAGGAAGCCATGACTCCGGTTCCGGTGCTCTGCCGGCTCTATCTCGTCCGATTCGGCTTCGCCCTGGTCTGGGCCGGCCTTCTCGCGCTCACCCTGCCCGATCTCGACGTCGCCGCGGGCGTCCTGCTCGTCGTGTACCCCGCGGTCGATGTCGCCGCCGCGATCGTCGACGCACGCGTCGCGTCCGCCACTCGCGTCCGCTTCGCCGTGTTCGGCACCATCGCGGCCGGCTCCCTGGCCGCCGTGGGGCTGGCGCTGGCGTCCCCGTCCGGCGTTCCCGCGGCGCTGAGGGTGTGGGGAGCATGGGCCGTCGTCGCCGGGCTGCTCCAGCTCGTCGTCGCGGTGCTGCGACGCGGCGTCGGCGGCCAGGTGGCGATGATCCTCAGCGGCGGCGGCTCCGTCATCGCCGGCACCGCCTTCATCCTCATCGCCTCGACCGAGGATCCGACGCTGTCGGTCCTCGCCGGCTACGCCGTCGTCGGGGGCACGTTCTTCCTGGTCTCCGCGCTGCGCCTGCGCGCGGAGGCCGGGCTGCCTGGCTCCGGCAGTACCACCCGGAGCCCGCTCCCCGACGGCCTGGCCAGCCATACTGGTTCGCATGGCGACCGGTAACGAACTGCGCGATTTCCTCACCTCGCGACGCGCGGCGCTCTCCCCCGAGGACATGGGACTGCCCAGCCCCACCACGGCCCGCCGGGTCAAAGGGCTGCGCCGTGAGGAGGTCGCGATCCTCGCCGGGGTCAGCGTCGACTACTACGTCAAACTCGAGCAGGGCCGTGTCGGCAACGTCTCCGAGCAGGTGATCGACGCGGTCGGGCGGGCGCTGCGGCTCGACGAGGTCGAGGGCAGGTATCTTCGATCACTGCTGCACCCGGGCATCGAGCACGCCGCTCGCCGCGGGCCCGCCGCGGCCAAGGCACGGCCCGCCCTGCTGTCCATGATCCACGCCATCGACGTGCCGGCCGTCGTCCACGGCCCGCACCTCGAGGTGCTCGGCGTCAACCACGCCGGCAAGGCGCTGCTGGACGACTTCGCCGCGATGCCGGTCGCGGAACGCAACACCGCCCGATGGATGTTCCTGAACCCGCGCGCCCGCGTCGTCTACCGCGACTGGGCGGAGATCGCCGCCGACATCGTCGCCGTCCTGCGGGCCGGCGCGGTGCCCGGCACCGACAACGAGACCCTGTCAAGAATCGTCGGCGAGCTCAGCACCCGGTCCGAGGAGTTCGCGAGCATGTGGGCCGACTACCGGCTCTCCGAACACCAGCACGGCGTCAAGCGGTTCTTCCACGAGGCCGTCGGCGACATGCGGCTCAACTATCAAACGCTGCACCTGCCGGACAGCCACGGACAGACCATCGTCATCTACACCGCCGACACGGGATCACCGTCCGAGGAGAAACTCCGGCTCCTGGCCAGCTGGACCGCCGAGGCGCGCTCGGAACCCGCGCGAAGGACCGCATGAGATGAGGCGCGGCCGGTCCTGAGGCGGGCCGTGCGGCCGGGTCGCCGTACCGTCGCCCAGGACGATGCCGGGTGTTCGCGGGCGGGCCCCGTCACGTCGCCCCCCTGTCGGCCGCCGGGACCAGCAGAGCGGCAGCGGCCTGCTCCGCCAGCCAGGCGGCGCCGTCGGCCCAGTCCCAGCCGAGCTCGCGGACCGTTTTCCACCCGCCCCGGCCGAAGTAGAACCAGAGAACCTGCTCGGTCCTGACCCGGTCGGTGCGAACGGCTCCGAGCGTCACCAGGTGTTCGGCGATGCGGGCCAGCCGGCTCCGGTAGCGCTGGACGGCGCGCTCGGCCACGGCCGCCACCGCGGGGTCGGCGGTGGCGTTGTCGAACAGCAGGTTCAGGACGCTCTCGTGGCGCCGTGTCATGTCGCCCGTGCCCTCGGCCGTCCGGCGCAGGATGTCACGGCCGTCGGCCGAGCCGAGTGCGGCGTTCAGGGTGGCCTGGATCCGCTCGTCGCCGGCGCTCTCCGCGACCAGTGCCTCCATCAGCGCCGCCTTGCCGCCCACACTCGTGTACACGGTGTTCAGGGCGACTCCCGCTCGTTCGGCGATCCCGGCCACCGTGGCTCTCGCGTACCCCTGCTCGGCGAAGAGCTGCTGCGCGGCTCGCAAGATCGCGGCGCGGGTCTCCCGAGCCGCGACGGCCCGGACCGTCGAGGTGTACGCACGCTTTGCCATGAAATCACTATGACAGCAGAACATTGATAGTAATGAACATACATTCATAGTATATCGATTACTATGAATGTATGTTGATCGACCCGAACTCCCCTGTGGACAAGCCCGAGACCCAGCAGATGAAGGTCATCCACCGCGCGATGCGCCGCGAGTTCGCGCAGCTCCCCGAGCTGATCGCCGCCGTGCCCGCCGGCGACGTCGCCCGCGCGCGCCTGCTCGGCGCCCATCTCGACCTGGTGCTCGTCATGCTGCACGAACACCACGAGGCCGAGGACGAGCTGCTCTGGCCGATCCTCATCGAACGCGTCCCGCTCGAGAAGGGCCTGATCGAGGTCATGCGGCGGCAGCACGACGTGATCGCCCGAGCCGTCGGCGTTGTCGAGGCCGAGCTGCCGAGCTGGACCGCGGAGGCGAGCCCCACGGCCCGCGACCGCGTCGCCGGCGCCCTGCGCGACCTCGGCCCGGCTCTCACCGAGCACCTCGAACTGGAGGAGAGCGCGGTGCTCCCGCTCATCCACGAGCACCTCACCGTGCCGGAGTGGCTGGCGCCGCAGGAGCACGCGATGGAGCACGGCCCGAAGAGCCTCACCGGCAAGCTGACCATGGCCGGTATGGTCCTGGAGGACGCGACACCGCGCGAGCGGACCTGGTTCCTCAGCGAGATGCCCGCTCCTGCCCGGTTTCTGTGGCGCGTGATGGGTGCCCGGCGGTATGAGGCCCACGTGCGCGCGGTGCGCGCCGGAGCGCCGGGCTAGGCACGGATCGGTCACCGACCGACGAGGTTTCCACGGTTCGGCCCCCGCTGGGGTGGCTCACGTCGCCGGACCAGTCATTCGACCTACATCCCCGTAGGCCCTCGCCGCTCTACTGGTCGCCAATGATGTCGATACGACGCGGATGAGGCGAACATCTGCCGACCGGCCACGACATGTTGTAGGACGTTCATGAAACTTGAGATATACGCCGATGTGCTGTGCCCGTGGTGCTACATCGGTAAAAGACGCCTGGCGGCCGCTTTGGCGCAGCACGCCGACCGCGACAGCCTCGAAATCGTCTGGCGCGCCTACGAGCTCGCTCCGGAGGCGGGCCGGACCCCCGGCCCGACCGCCGCTGAGGCCATGGCCGGCTGGTTCGGCGAGCAGGCCCCCGCCCGCATCGCCCAGATCCAGTCGCTGGGCGCCGCGGAAGGCCTGGAGCTGAACCTGCAGCTGGCCCGCCCGGTGAGCACCTTCGACGCGCACCGGCTGAGCAAGCTGGCCGCCGACCACGACCGCGCCGACCAGATGATGGAGCTCCTGCTGCACGCGTACCACACCGAGGGACTCAACGTGGCCGACCCGCAGGTCCTGCAGCGCCTGGGCGGCGAGGCCGGGCTGGACGGCGATGAGACGCGCGCGGCCCTGGCCGGTGACGACTACGCCGAACAGGTGCGCGCCGACCGACGTCGCGCGGCCGAGCACGGTGTCACCGGCGTTCCCAGCCTGGTGATCGACGGCCGGCCACCGGTCTCCGGAATTCAGCCCATCGCCGACCTGCTGCGGCTGCTCTAGCAGGGAAGCGCTCTGGCCCGATGTTCTCGATGTAGCCCGCCGAGGCGCCGCCGCTGGCGCCCGGATGGTCGGCCCGTCGTCGGTCGCGGGCAGAGCCGAGGCCTGCGCCGAGAGGAGCGCATCCATACCGGCGAGCACCGCGACCACGCCCAACAGTGCGATGCCCGGTCTGGGACGGAGGGCCGCCCGGCCGGCCGCCGGCTCTGTTCGCGCTGACAGCAGCGTGCGACGCGGACTCACGCGACGGTCATTGTCGATCGTTCACATCGGAGAAACCTGCTCGGGGAGGGTCGAACCGTCAGCCGAGGACCTCGAGCAACTCGCGCTCGCGCTGGACGCTGAGGCCGGCGCGTCTTGCCCGGTCCAGACCCTGCTCGCGTTCCCAGAGCAGCGTGTCGGCCAGCAGTTCCGCCCTGGGCCGATGACGGAGCCCCGCGGCGCGCGCCGCGGACCCGTTCCGGGCCGAGAATCCTTCCCAGCCCGGCTCGACCAGCCACATCGGCAGCGACTCGGCCCCCATGTACTCGGCCACGCCGTTCGCGAGGAGCCATGTCGAGTCGGCGGTGACCACCGGGCCGGTGTGCCCGCCGACAACGCGGGACAGCTCGATCCACTCCCCGAAGGGAACGAGCGGACCGACGGCGTCGTACGTGCCAGTGCTTCCCGCCTCCGCGGCGGCGAGCAGCCAGGCGGCGAGGTCTCGCACGTCGACCGCCTGTGTCGGTCTCGCCGGTGCGTCGGGAACCAGCATCGGCCCCTGCGGATCGCGTGCGGCACGGGCCACCCAGTAGCCGGAGCGTCCGCTGTGATCACCCGGGCCACCGATCAGACCGGCGCGTGCGATGAGAAGGCGGTCGCCCACCACGGACGCCGACGCCTGCTCGCAGGCGACCTTCGCCTCGCCGTACAGCGCGCGGTCGACCTCGCTTCGGTCGGTCGGAGCGAGCAGGGCCGCGGACTCGTCCGCGCCCGGCACGGCGTGGGAGGCGTAGGCACTGACGGATGAGACATAGACCCAGTGCCTGGCCCTGCCGCCCAGTACGTCGAGCGCCTCACGAACGAAGCCCGGCTGCCACGACACCTCGATGACCGCATCCCATTCGCGGTCGAGCAATGGTTCGTACCCCGAAGGATCACGCCGGTCGGCGGCCACCAGCCTCGCTCCCTCCGCGACTGCTCCGCTTTCGCCGCGAGCGAGACACGTCACCCGATGACCGAGCTCAATCGCCTGCCGCGACACTTCCCGGCCCACCCAGGCTGTTCCACCCAGAATCAAGATCTCCATCCCGACACCCAAGCACCGTGATCGCCGAACACCCGGGCGGGTTCACTCACAGCGGACCCGATGCGCTGACAGCGGACCCGACATCGGCGACATGCATCGTCGGCTGACGGCGATGATGTCCATGGTGACGCCGCGACGGGTCCGACCCACCGCTGACGCCTGTTCCCCGCCGTGCGTCGCACGGCGGGGAACCAGGGGCGGAGGACGGCCTGCGGGGGTCAGGAGGTGAGAGCGATCCCCCGGTAGTAGTGCCTGAGGATCCTGGAGGAGCTCCAGCCCGCCTTGGCCTTGTCGCGGGAGCCGGTCTGCGACATCCAGTCGCCGGTGACCCAGTGGCCGCACGCCGTGGTCGTGGAGCAGTACTGGGCCCGGAAGATACTCCCGTTGCGCGTCATCCGGGTGCCCCACGTCGCGTCCACCGCGGCGTTCGTCGCCGCCGTCGCGGAGCCGGGCCTGTACACCTGGCTGTTCGTGTTGTCGGAGACGTCGTAGCACTGGCCGCTCGGCGTCTTGCTCGCCGACCTCAGCGCCCAGTACCAGCCGAAGTTCTTGACGGCGATCGCCCCGGCCCTGAGGGACTCCTTGGGCCAGTACGACGGCCACTCGTTGGGCAGGACGTTCTTGATGTAGGTCTTGAACTCCACCCGGTCCACGCGATTGAGGGATTTCCGGTAGACGAGGATCGTCGTGGGCAGCCTGCTGTGCGTGCCGTCGGTCTTGCACCCGGTCGGCGATGTGGAGCCGCCCATGAACTGGTGCGAGGCGTTCTGGTTCTTGAGGGTGGGGCTCAGGTTGCCCCTGGCGCCCGCCTTGAAGTCCTGGTAGGTGCCGGTGTGGCCGGTGTTGAAGTAGACGCGGACGGTCTTGCCACTGCGGTTCCAGACGGAGGCGGCGGCGTTCTTGATGCACTTGCCCTTACCGGCGCCGGCTCCCTTGAAGTCGTAGCAGGAGGGCTGCGTGGTGGCGTAGTCACCGACCGATCCGGTGAAGTCGGAGACCGACCCCTGGTTGTTGCTGTTGAAGTAGTAGCAGAACTCACCGCTCTCGCACACGCCGTTACGACCCGCCGCCGAAGCGGGCGCCGCGGAGGCGAGCACCGCCCCGCCGAGCGCCATCGCGGCGGCCGCCGCGGTGAGCCGCGAGATCAGCCGAACAGTTCGTGAAGGCACAGTTGTCTTCCTCGCTTCTCAGAGGTCTCGGCGCGTTATCGGATGCTGTAGCCCTGGGAGTTCCAGAACGAGGTCGGGTTCGGGTTCTCCAGGTGCGGGTCGCCGACGCTCTTGGCCGCACGCGTGTGCCGTCCGGGGCGCATCTCCACGTGGGTGTGTGCGGATGAACTGCTCGACACCCCGCGCCACGCCTCGTCGGCGATGACCTGGTTGCGGCTGACCTGCTGGCCCACGCGCAGCGAGGACCGCGGAGCGGAGTGCAGATAGATCACCGTCTTGTTCAGCGAGGCGTTGTAGACGGCGATCGTGGAGAGTCCCGCCCTGCCGTTGTATCCGCGTACGACGTTGATGACCTGGCCGCCCACCAGGGCGTGAACGTCCGCGCCCACGCCGCGGACGATGTCGATGCCCTCGTGCCGGCCGGCGGTGGAGGTGTAGCCGTCGAAGCCGCAGCTGATCCTGCCGCTGGCCGTGTACAGCGAGAACGACATGTTGCTGCGCGATGACGACGGCGGCGGCGTGGAGCCCAGGAACTGGTGCGAGGCGTTCTGGTTCTTGAGGGTGGGGCTCAGGTTGCCCCTGGCGCCCGCCTTGAAGTCCTGGTAGGTGCCGGTGTGGCCGGTGTTGAAGTAGACGCGGACGGTCTTGCCACTGCGGTTCCAGACGGAGGCGGCGGCGTTCTTGATGCACTTGCCCTTACCGGCGCCGGCTCCCTTGAAGTCGTAGCAGGAGGGCTGCGTGGTGGCGTAGTCACCGACCGATCCGGTGAAGTCGGAGACCGACCCCTGGTTGTTGCTGTTGAAGTAGTAGCAGAACTCACCGCTCTCGCACACGCCGTTACGACCCGCCGCCGAAGCGGGCGCCGCGGTGACGAATGCCGTCCCGCCGAGCGCCATCATGGCGGTCGCCGCGGCGAGGATCCTGGTGAAAGTTCTCATGCTGTTCTCCTTGTGTCTGCTTCTGCCTGCGGAGCCTGGGGTTCGGACGAGTCAGCGACGCCGGTACTCCTCCCAGGTGCGGATGGCCACCTTCGGGCCGTCGTCCGGGCCACGGCCGGCGAGCCCGTTCAGGCCGAGGTAGTAGTCACCGACCTGGCGCTGGGCCTGGCCGGAGAGTCCGGTGTCGCTGATGGCGACGGCGTGGACGTGCCACGGCCAGTCGGCTTGATCGGGGCTACGCACCCATGCCGCGAAACCGACACGTCGCAACGCGCGGACGACCGCGGTGCGGGTGGCGGAACTCATCCCCTTGACCGAGATGTCGACGACGCCGCCGCCGTCGTGGGTGCCCGCGGACGTGGGGTCGCCACCGGGGTTGTACGAACCCTGATCCAGCGTGAAGTCGCGGCCGAGCAGCCGCTTCGCCTCGGCCAGCATGCTTCGCGTGCGGGTGTTGACGACGAAACCGTCGGTGGACACCCGCGTGCCCGGGTCGATGACGTGGGTGACCCGGAAGCGGCCGGCTCCGAGCCTGGTGAGCGACGCCTTGCCCGGCAGGCCGTTGGCGGCGAGACCGGTGAAGCCGAGCGACTTCTGGTACTTCGCGAAGGCGGTGACCGTGGTGGTGCCGAAGTAGCCGTCCACCCACTTCGCGTCGAGCAGGCGCCGGTCGCGCAGCGCCCGCTCGACGAGGAGCACGCCGGCCTTGGCGCCCGGGGTCAGCGTCTCGTCAGGCCGCCGCGGGTCGATCTGGGCCGCCTTGACGGTGGCTTCCATGTTCACGCTCGGAAGGGCCCCGGCGTCGGCCGCCTGCGCCGCCGACATCCCGGACACTCCGGTCAGCGAAGCGAGCAGGGCGGCCGCCACGAGGGCAGCGGCGCGTGGAGGCAGCTTCATCGTTACTCCTGGTCTCAGGCGCTGGGGGCGATCCCTGTGCGGCCGAATCCAAGGTTTCGGTTTGCTCGCGTGTCCACAAGAAGATCTTGTTGTCAGCCTGTTCGACAGGCTTCCCGTACAGGCGTGCGCGCCATCTGACAGGTGATTCGACGGCGAATGAGACGCACAGCCCGCGACCGCGCAGGTTCTGGCCGGCGCGAGAACCTGCCTGAGCTTCGCGACGGTGTGATGGAACGTGACAGGACCGGTCGTACGTGATCCGCGTCGAGGACCCGGAGACCGCTGAGGGCAAGCCCGGGCGGGTGAGCGGCTTCGCCACGGAAGACGAGGCGAAAGCGGCCCGCGACGAGGCGCGCGTCAGCGCTCAGCGTGGTGAGTACGTCAACTCACGATCGAGGGATCGGCGGGCGCGATGCCCGCGTTCCCTTCGCCTGCTCCGGCCTTGGGCCGGGCCGTGCTGTTCTGTGCTGCACCATCATCAGTGGCTTGTAAGGATGCACCCGATGAACTTCCCGCAGGTGCTCGGACACGGCTGCTCTCGCGGTGGGTCGGCTTGGCCCCCGGCGGGTCCTGCCCAGGGCGGGCCGGGATCAGCCGGCGGTGCAGGTGACGGTGGCTCCGGTGCCGGTTCCGTTGCCCTGGAACCCGAAGTTGGTGCTCTGTCCGGCCGCCAGCCGCCCGTTGTAGCTCTGGTTGGCGACGGTCACGGTGCCGCTGGTGCCGGAGCTGACGCCGTTCCACAGGGAGGTGATCGTGGCTCCGCCGGGCAGGGTGAGGGCGACCCTCCAGCCGTTGATCGCGGCGCCGCCCGCGGTGACGTTGACGGCGGCGACGAACCCGCCGGCCCATTGGTCCTGCACCGAGTAGGTCGCCGAGCAGCCCTGGGTGCCGGGGCTGGGTGTCGGGGACGGGGACGGGGACGGGGACGGGGACGGGCTGACGGTGGGTGACGGGGAGGGGGAGGGGGTGCCGCTGTCGAGCGTGAGGTTCTTCTGCTGGATCTGCCACTGGGTGCCGCACAGGCCGCAGTTGGGGCCGACGAAGTTGGCACCGGCCGTCGTGTCGCCCTTCAGCCGCCACTTGAGGTACAGCACCGCCACGCGGCCGAACTCGCCGCCGTTGGGCTGGCCGTAGGTGCCGCCGTGCCCGACGTTCAGATTGCCCATGAACGCGGGCAGCCCCGCGGGCAACTTGCCCCAGTCGTCGATGGCGTTCGGGTAGGCGATGTCACTGGGCCCGCCGATGAAGTAGGCGATCGGCTTCGTCAGCCGCCTGAGCTGGTAGTCGTCGGAGTCGTTCAACAACCCGCTGCTGAAAATGGTGGTCGTGGTGATACGTGGGTCGTTGGAGACGGCGTAGGCCTCCAGTCCCCCGCAGGAGAAGCCCCCTGCGGCGATCCTGCCGGTGTCGAGCCTGCCGTAGTACTTGCCGCCCTGGCGGCTGTTCTCCGCGACCGCCCAGTCGATGGACTGGGTGAGCATCTGGGACGTCGTCGAGCCGGAGCCGTTCGGGCTGCCGCTGGCGATGGCCAGGAATCCGTGCGAGGCGATCTCGCGGAGGAAGTTCAGCTGCGACGTCCCGTTGGCGGAGCAGCCTCCGTTACCCCATACGAAAACGGGAAGTTTCTCGGACGGGAGGGTTTCTGGCCGGTAGATGGTGTGATTGGGCAGGCCGGTCGAGGTCTCGTAACCAGCCGGATAGGGACCCGAGTTGAGGGCCGCCGCGGCGCTCGGCGTCATGGTGAGCGCCGCTGTTCCGGCACCGACCGTGGCGACCACGGCCGCCACTACCGCGCTGATGATCGAGCGTTTTCTCATTTCGCCCTCCAAGGGTGTCAAGACAGCGCTCTACGTCCGATGTGGCATGCGCGGCGCACGCCGGCAGAGCCCGACAGCGGCACTACCACTCCCACCGCGGCCAGGCCGGCCGGCGCCGACCGAATCTGAAGATCGGTGTGGCGGACCATCGACGACAAGTCGCGCTCGTGTCGGGCGGAACGAGCCGACGAGAGCAACGTGCAGTTACTATCACTGCGGTGATAAAAAGTGTCAAGCAAGCGCACTCGGTCGGTTGAGCGGTACGCGCGCGAACCGGAAACGCCCCTGAGGCATTCGGCCCCGGGCGTGAGCCGGCCGATCACGCGAACCCTCGGGACGGCGCCACCAGTCCCCTGCCCGGCGATGGGAGGACGCGCCGGCGCAGGCTGCTCCAGCGCAGGTCACAACACCTGACCGGCCTGACGCTCCGGCGGGATCCCGGCGGCCGGCGGCCGGTCGAGAAGCCGGTGCGCCGCAGCCGTCGCGAAACGCGCCCTGGCGACCGGGCAGTCGTCCGAGTGAATGAAAGTTTCTTTTCAGCCGTCCCCGCCGGCCGGGGCCGATACGGAGTTCTCCGATGCCTCGAAGTGGGTGATCCAGGAGGCGGCGTCCGGCCAGTACGGTGTCGCGACCCGGATGAGCCGCGCCTCGGCGAGCGAGCCGAGAGCGGAATGGATCTCCAGCATCAGGTCCCTGGCAGCCTTGCGGGGCCACGGTGCCGGCAGGAGGTGCTCGGGGAGGTTCGGGTCGATGTCAGGGAACTTCCGCCAGGAATCCATGACGGAGGTCCGGGCCACCAGCGCCCGGGTCGCGTCGACCTCCCCGTTGCGGACGGCCACCCGCAGGTCCGAGTACCGCGCGATGAAAGCCTCGTAGGCCGAGGCGAGGCCGGCCAGATCGTAGGCGGCGGCCGGACCGTGCGGGCCGGTCTCCTCGTCGAAACGGGCGTGCATCACCGACCATCGGCTGCCGTCGACGGCGTTCAGGATGTCGTGCAGCGCCTGAGCCACCGGACCGGAGTCGGATCCGGGCCGGATCCACACGCTGTCGTACAGCCGCGCGAAACCCAGCGACCCCAGAGCCCTGCGGACCGCGTGCCGTGGGGCCTGGCCGGACTGGGGGATCGAGAAGGAGACGGTCACCCAGTCGCCGGTCCACCGCGGCGGGCGTGCGCCGAAGCTCAGAAAGTGATCCATCCGGGAGCGGTGCCTGGCGATCGCCTGAGGCGTGAGGTGGTACACGGGCGGCCGCCCGGGTCCCCGCACGGCGATCAGGCCACGCTTGGTCAGCCGGGACAACGCGGCCCGCGCGCTGGACTCGCTGATGCCGAACTCCCTGAGCATCGCGACCACCGCCACCGACGGAAGGTCGGCATCCGAGGAGTCGAGGTACTCGCCGAGCAAGGTCGTCAGCAGGTGCTGCGGGTTGGGACCGGCCTGTGCCCGCGGGGCTCCGACGTCGTCCGAAGACACATGGACACTCACGTCATCAGCTTGCCTCACGACCACACCCTTGCCGAACGGCTCCGGGCCCGTGCCGTCGCCCTGGAGTTCCTCCCGGCGAACTCGAGGCCCCTTTCGTGATCAGCCCCAGTGCGGCGGGACGCAAGGAGGCCGTCCGTCCCGGCATAGCGGCGTCGGCCCGTGCGCGCGATACGAAGCGTCGGGGTAGCCCAGCGTCTGCCGCGGCGCATTCGACGGCCCGGTGATCAGCCCACGACGTGGCACCCCATGGCGCCTGACCTGGTGGCTGGTGATCGCCGTGGTTGTTTTTGGTGATGCGGTCCCTGCGCCGGCAGATCGGCCGCGCTGCTCGGTGAGCCGGGGCGAGAAACGAACCCCGGATCGTCGATCGCCACCGACCGCGGCGGACATCGGCCACCCGTGGCGATCACAGGGCTGTGTGAAAGCGGCGGCGCGGCCGAAGGCCGGCGGACTCACGCCCTGGTCGGGCGGTGGATACAGGCCGGGGGCGTGTGACCGTGTAAGAGGGTGTCGCTGTACGTCCCCTCCGTGGACGCAACCGGGACAGGTTCACTTCATCGGTTGCCCACCTTCCGGTAGAGCCAGGCGCCTACGTCGGTCAGTCCGCTGGGTGCGGCTCGACATGGTGATTCAGGTAGGGGTACCGGCCGGCGCCATGATCGACGACGGTGCTGCATCGGTACCGGATATCGTCGTCGCCCGGCTCGGCCACGCCGGCCCGTCCACCATGCTTCGCGTTCACGCCCACGTGGTTCGAACGGCGGAAGCCTCCGTGGCCGACGTCTTCGCGGATGCCGGTGGCGAGCAGGAGGAACGCCCTGTTGGCGAGGGTGTTGGCAAGAAGGCCCCTGATGGCGTAATGCCTGTTCAGGGGGCTTCTTGCATATGTGCGTCCGGAGGACTCGAAACCCCGACCGTATGATCCGCGGGGAAAGGCAGATGCCTCGTCAGCGGCGTCTCGCCCTGCTCAGATGGTGGTTACGGGCCGGTGGAGGGTGATCCTGCAAGGAGGTGCCGCCGTATCGACCGCTGTACGGCCCTCCCTCATGAGCTGTGACGTGATCTCTCGCTCAGCGCTCATCACACGCGGGAACTCCCTCGTCCGGGCCCCTCCGTGGCAAGTGTTCCGCGCCACGTTCAGGACCGGGCCGCCCGCTCCGGCGTTCGGACCGCGCACAGCTCCTCATGCCGACGCCGGCGGTCGGCCCGTACCGCCGCGGAAAGCGACCTCCCGTTCAGCCGACGGCCATCCGCTACCCTCGCTCAAATTGATCGTTTCCGGGAGAGGACGCCGTGACGCAAGAGCCCGGATCAGAAGCGCGATCACCAATGGCGGCGGTGCTGCGCTTCGGTGCGGTTCTGGCGGTGTCAGGGCCGGTGATCCTGATGACGTTCGGAGCCGGCAGGCAGAGCGTCGGCTGGTTCTGTTCCGCGACGGATTCCGCCCCCTACCCGGCGGGGGGTCCTTACGCGCTGGTGAGCGTGCCGGGAGAGTTGCTGTTCTGGGGTGTTCTCCTGCTGCCGGTCGTCGTGGCGGGTCTTCTCCTGCGCGGGTCACGTCGGGCCACGCTCACGGCGGTCGCCGCGGTCGGCGCTGTGCTCGCGTTCGGACTCTTCATCGCGTTTCTCCTGCCGGGCCTCGACCCGTGCACCGGGCAGGAGCGTATGGCCGTACCGCCCTGGCCCTTGATCGTCTGCTATTCGGTGGTCGCGGGGGCGCTGCTCCTGGCGGCCCGGTCACCACTGCACCGCAGACCGCCGCCCCCAAGATGGCACGAGACCATCCTGTGGACGGGAGCCGTCGGCGCCGCGGCATGGGCGGCGGCATTCCACCGCTTCCCGGTCACGTTCGGCAGTTTTCTCACGGTTGTCTACACCGACGCCGAGGCTCCGGAGTCGTTCTGGAACGACCTCGCATGGTGGTCCGGTTGTGCCGACATGATCGGCCTGCCGGTCGTTCTCGTCGCGTTGGCGGCAACCGCGAGAGCGGCGGCCTCCGCCCGATGGGAGCGACCGGCCGGCACCGCGGTCGCGGCGGTTCTCCTCCTCTTCCCGCTCCTCGACGTCGTGGAGTACGTCCGCTGGTACGGCGAGGACATCCAGATACCTCTCGTCGATTCGGTGCGGTGGCATCTGCTTCTCGCGGCCGTCCTCGTCGCGTCGGCCGTCTGGAGCCCCCGGCAGCGGATCTCCTGGGCCGGAACCGTTCGCCTGGCGCGGCACATGATCCGCGGACAATCGAAGGACGTGATTCCCGGACGGGCGAAGAACGTCGCCGTCGCGGTCGTGATCGCGGCCACCGCCGTCTGGCTGGTCGTCTCGTCTTTCACCCCGACACGGTAGGAGGAGCACAACGAGACAGATTTCACACGACACGGAGCAACATCTACGCCGGAGCACTCAGTCACGAGTGAACGACGCTACCCAGGTCGGCGAGTTCGCGGCCTGGTTGGACAGTAGAAGCGGACTGATGGGATGTGATCGGGTAAGGCGGTGTCGCCGTACAAGCTGCCGTACATCGTTCAGCGTGACCGATCAACGGCGGCGGCTCGTATGCCGATCTTTCTTCGCCGGCGGAGGCGATGGACACAGATACCGTTGATCGGCTACGCATGCTGATGCGCGCTCTCACAGCGCGCAGATCTTGATCCCCGTCTGCCCGTCACCATCGGTGACCTGCATGTGGCGGCGACGATCGACGTCAGGCGGGCCTGGCCTCGTCCAACCGCGACAATCGTCGTCGACCGGACCACAGCCGAACAGTGGCCACAGGACGCGCCGGCCGGCCTGGTCGCCCACCAACTCGGCTACATCGCACCGGGACACATCAGTTTCGAGGTGTACGTCTTGGGAGCCGCTCGGCACATCTTGCCGGTAGCCGCCGCGGTGATAGCCATGTGGGGACTGATCGAGTTCACGATGCTGCCGGTGCTGCTCCCTGTCGGCGCCGGCCTGCTGTTGGCCTACCAGGCCGTACTGTGGATCTTGCGTCGCCGGGTGTACGCGTCCGATCGGTTCGCGGTCGACCTGGTGGGCGCCGCTCCGGCGCGGGCCATTCTGCGTCTGCTACGTGGAGGCGGCATTAGCAAGATCAGACTTATCGCCCAGCGATTTCCACGAAAGATCCCGTGGCGGCGGTTCTACTGATTTTTCGCGAACTCCACTCGCGTACCGTAGGTCGCGCGACCATGGCTGATCGCCGTATGGCGTCTGAGGAACAGGCCGTGGTGCCGGCCATGCCGGCGCAGGACTTCCCCGGAAGTGAGGATGTCACGCCGTTCGAAATGCGATCACACTGGTGAAGAGGCGCGGTTAGAGGCGTCTCGCGGCGTGGAGATCATGAGCGGATGACCGTGTCGACTGTCTGCTCTGTCGTTCGTCGCCATACACGCCTACTTTGCGGCTGGTGGCACGGACCTGAGTCGAAGGCCCTGACGGCGTCCTCAGAAGATCACCGAGAACTTGTCGGCGACCGGTAATGCTTCCGATATTCCGGACATGGACGGGTGACCGATGATCCATGTGAGGAGGCCGGATGGGATTCGATCCCCACGGCCGGTTCGTGCAGATATACGAACATGCCTATCGCCCCATACTCGGGTACGTCCTGCGCCGGTGCCAGGATCCCGACGACGCAGCCGACGTGGTGGCCGAGACGTTCGCCATCGCGTGGCGGCGGATCAACGAGATCCCGCCGGGGGACGAGGCCAGGCTCTGGCTGTACGGCGTGGCCCGCAAGGCTCTCGCCAACCACCGCCGCGGCGAACGGCGGCATGAGCGGCGCACCGCCGCGCTGCGCGAGCAGATCACCGCTTCTCCGGCGCTGGCCGGGCCGCCACCGGCCGAGTACACGCAGCTCGGCCGGGTCTTCAAAAGTCTGAACGACGATGACAGGGAGCTGCTGTCGCTGGTCGCCTGGGAGAAGCTCGACACCGAGCAGGTGGCCCGCACACTCGGTATCACCCGCAACGCCGTACGTGTCCGGCTGCACCGCGCACGCAAGCGGTTCGCGCGCGCCCTGGACGGCGCGGGGATCGACCTTCCGCTCTTCGAGAGGACCGCACTGTGAACATGGATGATCTCGCCAGGGTGCGCGACGACGACCTGAGCGGCGAGCCGGCCGGGCAGGCGTCTGGAGCGGGGGCCCAGGCGCTGCTGGCCTCGATCATGTCGGAGCCGCCGGGGCAGGGCCACAGGCCACGCGCCACGTGGCTGCGCGGGCCGATACCGTGGCTGGCATCGGCGGCGAGTGTGGTCGCCACGGTTCTGGTGGTCACCATGGTGACGGCGCCGGATGAGCAACGGCCGGCCCCTTCGCCGGCGGCCTCGACCAGCGCGCAACCGTCGGCCCGCCAGATGCTGCTGTCCGCCGCCGCCGTCACCGCCACGAAGGCACCCGTGTCGGGGACGTACTGGCGTACCGGCACGGTTTCCGGCATGGACGCGATCTCCCCGGACCGCGGCTACGTCATCAGACGGCTCTCCTCTAAGGACCAGTGGCTGGCGCGCAGGCCCGGGGCGCAGAGTTGGTGGATCACGCAATTCCTCGGCGCGAAGCCACTCACCCCTGAGGACCAGGCCGCCTGGCGGAAGGCGGGTTCGCCGACCCGGTGGAAGTACCCGATGGACATGAGCGGATACGTCGGAGCCTCCTCGTCGGAGGTGGTGCGAGCCGAGGCGGAGGAGAAGACGGCCACACGATTGCGCGGCAAGTGGAAGGGCTCGGGCGGGGATCTGGCCAAGGAGCTCCTCACCTGGGAGGAGCTCCGCCGCGTTCCGAGCGGCGAGCGGGAACTGCGCGCCTACCTCGAGCAGCGCCTCACCTCCCAGACCAAGGCCGACTACGGGCAGGACCCGCGATCGCTGGAGGCGGCCCTGCGGGAACTCTGCATACAGGTCGTCTTCGGTCTGCCCGTCTCACCCGCCGTCCGCGCCTCCGCCTACCGCATCCTGGCCACCATGCCCACATTGGAGTCCCTGGGCAGGACGAAGGATCCGCTGGGCCGCACGGGCGAGGCATTCGGCTATCAAGTGACTCCCCGATTCGGGCAGAAGAGCGCCATCCAGGTCGCGTGGGTGATCGACCCCGCGACGGGCCTGCCGCTCACGCGCTTGACGACGACCACGGTCGAGCTCGCCGGCGGCCGTATCGCGAAGACCACCAGCTTCACGGCCTACCAGCGGGTGGGCTGGACCGATGCCGAGCCGCCGCTGCCCGCCAAGCGCAGTTGACTCCCTCCATTCCCGGCCCAGGCCCGATGCGCAGCACAGGGCCTGGGCTCGCACCCTGGCGATGGAAAGGTGATCACCCGCCAAGTCGCCGCCATCGCGTCCTGAACGGACCTCCGCTCAAGTCCGTGTCACCAGCCGCGAAGTAGGCGCGACGGCATCGGACTCGCTGATCCGAAAATCGGACAGTGCGTGGGCGGGCGGCAGCGAACTGTTAACAAGAAGCTCGAACGACCAAGAAACCAAGAAAGCCCCTGATGGCGTAATTCCTGTTCAGGGGTCTTCTCGCATGTGTGCGGCCGGAGGTACTCGAAATCCCAACCTTCTGATCCGTAGGTTCCCAAACAAGGTCCAAAGTGTTCAGATCAGTTCGCCACGCAGGTCACGAACGAGCCGTCTGTTCACGTCAGTCCATCTCGGTCCGGGATCGTACGGCCCGATGGCTCCCAAGTTGGCTCCCAGGGTTGGAGCGTCGACGGTTTTACGGCGCGTCCCTGTTTACGATGCCTCATAGGCTGCGAACTGCAACAACATGCTTTCTGGTAGGCCGTTCGGCGGTGGCCATCCCGCGTATATCCCGTACCCTGTTGATCGAGCTCAGGCCCCGCAAGCCGGGGCTGACGGTCTCGGACTTAGACGGAGGCACCGTGAATGGCCACTGGTGAGCCTTGGACGGGTAACGATCGAGATCACAACGATCAGTGCCATTCGCGATGGGGTGCGTCGTTGAATCGCTCCACCGCCCAGCCTGAGTACCTGGAGGAGTGGTACTACGCCCAGTGCGGAGGATGCAGTTTCTGGATCGCGTTGAGCGGTCAGCTCGGCTTGGACTACGGCGCCTGCACCAACCCCGCCTCGTCGTTTGACGGGCGGGTGCGTTTCGAGCACGACGGCTGCGTGCGGTTCGTCGGCCGCGAGGACGGCTCGTTCGGGTAGCAACCCCAGCCAAGCGGCATGAAGCTGGATCACTACGTCGCGCGGATTCTCATCAGTGGTCGCTCCAGCTGACTGACGCTCCTATGTGCAAGGGCACTGCGCGGAGTTTCGTCACGAGCCGTGTTTGTCGGAGGACAAGGCCAGGTAGGCGGCGCCAGCCGAGTTTAGGACGTTGATCCACTCAGGATGGTCGAGATAGGCGTTGTCCGGAGCGGCAGGGCCGAGGTCATCGAGTACGTGCAAGAGGGCGTCGACCACCGTCTGCACGAGCTCGGCTTCTCGTTGATCAAAGAAGAGATGGGGGATCAGTGTCCGCGCGCCGTGTTGGTCGGTGAAGGTGTCGTCGATGAGCCAGTGCACGGTCGCGGTGAGGTCCGGCCGTCCTTTCCCGGATCGCCAGTGTTGGTCCTGATAGTCGCGGTCACTCAGGGCTCGTAGTGCCTCGAGTACGTCCTTGCGTCGCTCTGGCCAATGCGCGCGCTGTTTGCCCGGATGTTCTTCCTCCACAGGTGCCAAGCTAGTGCTCGGGGCTGAAACGTAGGCTGTTTAGTTCTTGGCGGAGCGCGTCGCGTTGATCGACTCGGTCATCTCGTCCAAGGTAAAGAGCGTCTTGGACGGGCCGCTCATGGTCCAGCCGTGCTCACCAGGCTCCCAGAAGATCTCAACCTCGGTTCCCTCGTGGGGGTCACCGCCCTTGGTCACGTCTTGTGTGGTCGTGACGTTGAGATTCTCGACGCGAAGGGACCAGTTGTCCCCATCGTGGACATCGATCACGACGGGAGTCTCGTCCGGAAGTCCTTCGAGGTAGTTAGAAAGCGCGCGCACGGTGAGCATGAATGCAGAATGACACGGTGCTGCTGTTCTGCGCACCGCCAACCCTGCCTGATCATGCCGTCGCTGTCAGCACTTGCCAGCAGTCATCGGGCAGAACCTCCACCTGGAGTGGAACACCGCCTACCGCTTCATGGCTCGATAACGCTTGAGGAGAACCGTGATCCTGCCGTAGTCACGGGCGCCGTTCAATTCGGTAAGCATGTCATCGGGGCATAACTCATAGAGGTCGCCCCACCAGCGACGCACCTTGTTGTCCCAGATCCGGTAGCCGCCGGGAACGCCTCTGGCGACGTAGCGCCTCCTGCCCATTGTTCACCATCCTGCAATCAGCCAGTCCAGGGGTCAAGCTCGGCGATCACCCACGCTGCTCGGTGAGCCAAGGTGAGGCACGAACCCTGGATCGTCGATCGCCCCAAGCACGTACGGCGGCCGGCCACGCCGTGGCGATCGTAAGGGCTGCATCTGTATGGCGGCGCGGCAACCCCGCCCGGAGCGATCGGTCAGTACGGCGCGGCAGGCGTGCGGTGCCCGGCCCGGTGTCCCGCCGCCGTCCGGGACCGGCCCCCAGGCCGCCCGCCCGGACGGCGGCGGGCGGAGGGCCGGGGGTACGGCGGCGCGGCGCGCCGCCGCTTGATGCTCGGCAACCTGTCCGACCCCGACACCTTCTCTCACCTATTCTCGAAATTGACGCAGAAGGCCGGCCTCGGTCACTGGCACCCGCACGAGCTGAGGCACTCCGGGGCCTCGCTCATGCTCGCCCAGGGCACACCGCTGCACGTCGTCTCCGACGTCCTCGGACACGCCAGCATCGAGATCACCAAGGATGTCTACGGGCATCTGACGGAGGGGGACAAGCGGGCGGCGTCGGCGGCGATCTCCGGGGCTCTGCTGAGCAGGCCCACGTCTTTGGCTCCCAAGTTGGCTCCCACAGACACCGAAGAGACCGGCTGAGCGACACAACGAAAAAGACCCCTGATGGCGTAACGCCTGTTCAGAGGCCTTCTTGCATGTGTGCGGCCGGAGGTACTCGAAACCCCAACCTTCTGATCCGTAGCCAGTTTGAGAACGTCCACCGACGTCCACAGGTGTCAGAAAAGGCTGCTCAGAGACGCCTCACACTTGATCGCCTTCCATAGATGTCCACCCGCGTCCAGGGACGGTGTTAGCACTTTCGTTAGCAGGATCAAGCGCATCGCAAAGGAGCGTTGTCGGACCCGATCGCTACTCTCCCGCGCATGGCAGTCCCCGAGATCATCCCCATCAGCTACGAACCCGACTACCGCACCGACACCATCGGCCTCTGGGAGGGCGGGCAATTCCTCGGCTCCGTCATCGCCGCCTTCCCCGACGGCTGCACCATCACCGATGACTGGCCCGCGCACCAGCGTTGGCACGCTGTCCTGCACACCTTCGACGCCGCCGGCCACCACCTCGACTCCCGCATCGAGCGCGCCGGAACCGACGACCACCACCGAACGGCCATCAACGCCGCGCAAGAGCGGTTGAAGCAGTGGCTCGCCATGCTCCCCGGCCTTCGCTTCGGCAACATCGCCATCCGCCCCTTCCGGCGAGAATTCAACGGCGTGCTGTTCGGCCTCGTCATCGAGACCTTCGAAGGCACCGAGCATGCCGAGCTCTACCCGGACAACCTCGGCTTCTACGAACCCTGGGACGGCTTATACGACACCTGAGCAGCTGACCCGAAGGGCAAGCAAGCGCCTCGTCCGAGGAGCCTTCCCGATCCGGTGGCTGCCACGGACCGGCGACATGTGATCATGTAAGGCGGTGTCGCTGCATACACCCGCCGAACGCGCCTCGGGCTGTACGGCACCGCATAGGATCGGCCACGATGCCATAAGTAGGAGGATTCCGGTTGACGAGCACGAGGGTACGCCCCCATGTCGCCCTCGTCCTGGGACGGACCCGCGCCGCGCTGTTAGCCTTCGACGGCACGATCTGTGACCTCTTCGCCGGCGTGGACACCGAGGCGATCGCCGAAAGGATTCGTGACCGGCTCTTCGCCCAAGGGCACAGGATGTCGCTCTTTACCTCCATCGAGGCCGACCCGCTGCGGATGCTGAGATACGCCCACCACGTCAGCCGGGCCTACGGCACCGAAGCCGAGGAAATCGTCCGGGACGCCGAGATGGCAGCGGCTCTGACGGCCGTACCCACCCCGGGAGCACGCGAGGCGCTGCAGGCCTGCCAGGCCGGCGGCAGACGCGTCGCCGTGGTGGGGGACACCTGCTCCGCCGCCATGGAGACCTACCTTGAGACACACGACCTACGGCACCTGGTGGGACCGGTCATCGGACGCGAGGAGCACCGGCCTTCGTCGAAGGAGCCGATCGGCCTGGCCCTCGCACGGCAGGTGGTGAAAGCACTGGGCGCGAACCCATCCGAGTGCACGGTGGTCAGCCAGTCCATTGAGGGAATGTACGCGGCGTCAAAGGCCGGCATCCAGGCGATCGGCGTGGTCGGCAAATACGGCAACCGCAAGCATCTCGCCGGCATCGGTGGTATCGATGGTATCGGCGGCTCAGTCGTCGTCTCCTCACTGTCTCAACTGGCTGGTGCGCTCACAGCTGTCCCCATCGCAGACGCCTTTGAGGCATCACCTGAGCGGCTCTAGCCACCGGCACGTCCATACGAGGCCGAAAACCATCCCCGCAACGTCATGGGCACTGGCCTGCTGAGCAGTCATCGCAAAACCACAAGACCCCTTCATTACGAGTCAACGGCACGTCCCAGGTTGGTGGCCTTACGTCCTGGTCAGACGGTAGATACGGGTCGGTGGCGTGTGGTCGTGTGAGGCGGTGTTGCTGTACGGGGCTGCTGTACAGCGCTCCTCTCCACGCTGCGACATGGCCACTCGATCACCACTCGTGTAAGGCGGTGTTGCTGTATCGGCTGCTGTACGGCATTCCTCATCCCTCGTGAGGTGCGGCGTGGCCTTTCGCCGAATCGGCGTCGAGCGATTCCCCCAAGACCGGCTCTGAGCCAAGATGATCCGAGCACCGTGACATGGGAGGGCGCATGATCGTGTTCACGTGTGCGGGCTGTGACGCCTCGCTGACCTTGCCCGTGTCGCAGGTCGCGCTCCCCGCCCACGCCCATCGGAAGTACGGCCACGAACTCCTTCCTGTTCTCATGGAGCCTGGGACCTACGCGGTGGATCCGGAACCCTTCGGACCGCCGTGGCGGCGGTGGGAGGAGATCGGCGCGGAGGAGGCAGAGGCGCGCGGTGTGTACGCGCCGGTCTTCGCCCTGTCGTACGGGCCGCCGGGAGCGGTCGCGGTCGCACTGGGCGACGTCCGCGGGACCGTTCTGATTCCGGAGCGATGCGACGGCCGCTGCTGTGGTCTGGACAGCAGGAACGGCCCCAACCTGGCGTGCGCGCAGTGCGGTCGTGCCGTGGCCACCCTCATCGACGACTGCGGGCACTGGCAGGTGGTGTGGCTGGACCCACGCGCCGTACGTTCCCTCAACGTCGACGCGTCCGCTCACCGAGTGCTCAGCTGGGAGGAACTGCGAGAGCAGCCGGACAGACCGCCGGTTGATCCGATCGGGGCATGGAGCCCGGTGTGGGAGGCGGCGGTCTCGGTGGCGCTGGCCCACCTACTGGCCGCGTCGGGCGGTGCGCGGGTCGTGGTTCCCGACGGCCCTGTCGCCGACGCGTTCCGTCCGGCGCTCGACGCCCTGCTCCCGGCCGGGCCGCCGACGAGGAGCCTGGCCCTGGCCGGGCCGGGACTGCCCGCCACGGTCACGGACATCGCCTTGGTTCCACGGCACCCGCAGACTGGAGAGACATGGTCGACCGGCACGAAGGCGGCGGTGCCACTGGCTGCCGATGTGTGGGCGTACATGGCCTTCAGCCGAAATCGGCGGCTCCACCCCGCATCGGGCGGGCTACCCGACGGCGTCTACTGCGATGACCCACCACCACCGCCGCCTCGCAGCCCGTTCCGGCTCGACCGGGAAATGTTCCTCCACGCGCTGGCACGACTGCCGGAGGTTCGCGAGCCATGGCTGCGTACGGTTCACGACGACGTACAGGACCGCCGATGCAACCTCCCGTTCTGGTGGTAGGAAGACGCGCTCATGGCCGACGTCCCGGTCTGTTGCCGACGGCCCTTGGTAACGTCCAGCGGAATGGCGTGTGAGTTGATCTCCGCGTGATCCTGTTTCTGAGCTTCCCCCGCAGGACGAACACCTCGTCTGAGCCGAGGGCACTGACGGCGTCCTCAGCAAATCACCGAAACTTGTCGGCGACCGGCAATGCTTCCGATGTTCCGGGCATGGACGGGTGACCGATGACCCACGTGAGAAGGCGGATGGGATCCGATCCCCACGGCCGGTTCGTGGCCCTGCTGACGATCGGTGTCATCAGAAGTGGGCGGTAACTGTGCCCTCGCGTTCCGATATCACGCCTGCATGCCACCGCAGCTATCGGACATTCGAGTTGGCAGCGGCACTCTGCGTCACATACGCAGGCTCCAGTAAAGCCACAATGACCGCCAGATGGTGGGACATCGAGTACGCCTTCCACTGGGCACCAGATCCCGGACCGATGTCCTCGCGTGCGGCTAAGTCGATCCGCTGGTCTCCCCAGGAGAAGGTGGGGCCTTCGAGCGGCCAGTCACGGGATTTCAGCAGATCCCGACAGAGACGGTAAAACGAATGGTGTCTGCCGCTTGGATCCTTCGGCTGTCGATAGAAACGCCACTTCTCGGCCACGGTGTAGCGGAGGTTGGGATCGGGGCGCAATCCCTCCGACGGCGGGCCGGGGTGATCGACTCCATAGTCACCATAGTGGATTCCAGGCCAGCGCTGACAGATGTGAGTCCACAGCTCCGCCTCTAGCCTAGGGATTGACATAACTCTCTGGCGCGGAGTGTTAGCGAAGAAATCGGGCGCCGGGAACGAGCCGGCCGCGATGGTCACTGAGCACCAAGGATGGTCCTGCAGATGCCGCACAGGCCCAGATAGACGGGCGACCGTGTCACGAACGTCCTGGATGAATCCACAGTCAAGCACGACGTCGGCCCGCTCAACAGGTAGCCCCAGGGCATCGAGCTGCTCAAGGAGAATGCGCGAATCGCTGAGGTTATACACATAGGGCTCATTCACGCGAAGACATACGCCTATGTGATGGGCTCCCACTATGTGTCTCACTCCTTCGAGACTACGCGGATCGTCTTCGGGATAGACGACAGGCCGAAAGGAGAAGTTAAAAGCTCCAAGTTCTGCGTCAAGGAGATTCAGAGCCTCCATCGGGGCTGACCCCCCGAAACGTACTGCCAGAGGTGCCGCATCAAACGCAAGAACCAGATCGTGCAGGCCATATGTTTTTATCTGTTTTGCAATTCTCTTCACAGTGGTTTTGATATCGCCGTCGCCGTCTCGTGGTACGACCTCGACAATTGGACGGATGTTACGCCTGACCAGGTCGCTCGCATTTTCCAGCGCCTGCAAGTTGGGCGAGCGACCTTTCATGATCGGCACGTATACCGCCATAACTCGGTTCTCCGAAGGGGTTGGCGAACCTGTCTCCGGCGCAGCGGCCCTGTACCATAGGCGGCCACCTCGCCCGGTCATTTCTGACGATGAGGCCAGCCAGTAGAACCGTCAATGTCCACGACGACATACTTCGCAATCGCGCACTACTAGAGATGCTCGTGAGACTAGATTGGCGACAGAATACTGCTAAGTGCATAAAAATAGGAAAACCGTTCTGACATAAAGAATCGACCCGACACTATGTTCCCGCACCCGAGAACGGCTCCCTACGGGGCACTCAGCATCCCTATTTACAGCGGCTGGCCGACATCGGCGAGACCCGCAGTTGCCGGGCCACCTCGGCCTGCGACGTTCCCTGCGCGAACACCTCCGCCGCCCGCAGGCGCACCGCCTCACGTCGCACTCTGTCTTTGGCGGTCAATCCACCGCCCTCCGGATACCTCGTAACTCCGGCACACCGAACGCGAGGTCATCCAACGGTCATGAATCACCATTGATGATCTAATTCCCGAGCTTCAACTTCAGTAGGTCCACACGGACCGACCGAAGAAAGCCTTCCAGGATGCTCCGGGGAGGCTTTCGTCGTGAGTCTCGCGGACTCACCACTCGGGAAGTTCGTGAGCGTCGGGATAGAGCACGATGATCTTCTCCAACAGCTCAGGGCCGCCTGTCTGCACATCCCAATGACCGCTGTCGAACGCCCGGATCCTCACCTGCGGTTCCGACGAACTGTCGGCATAGCCCACCAGCTCCCCATCGATGAGCTGGCCTTCCCCGCTGAACAGGTCGATGAGACGACTCGTGGTCACCAGTGAGTTCGCCCTGGCCTCGGTGATCGCTTCGATCTCCGGAGAGACGAGCCAGTCGATGATCAATCGCCAGCGATGCCCCTCGATCAAGGTACCGAGGGAAGCGAGGACCTCCGCCAGGCCGACGTAGTGGCCTCCTTGCCAAGCCGCGAACGAGAGGACACGGATCCCGGTCACGTGCTTCACCCTCCCCTGCGGCGGACGCCTCTCACGCGGAGCAGACCCAGGACACTCGATCAGTGGCGGCCGTCAAACCCCGTTGCTGTATTTCGCTGCTGTACGGGTACGAAAAAGGCCCTCCGGGATCATCCCGGAGGGCCTTTGACCTGCTGTGCGGCCGGAGGTACTCGAAACCCCAACCTTCTGATCCGTAGCCAGTTCGAGAACGTCCAGAACCGTCCATCGCTGTCTTGCGTGCCTGATCGGACGGGGTCGACAAGGTCCGGGAGTCCAGGCGCGTCCAGGGTCGTCCAGGACCGTTGTTAGCATCTGCGTTAGCAAGATCACTGTTCGCGCTGTCCGGAAACCTGGGCCGGCTACTGCTCCGCTTGCAGAATCTCCATGGCCTGAAGCACGTCAGTGACGACATGATCCGCGCTGTGATCGTGGCCAACCCAAGTGCCTCGGTCGATCCAGATCGTACGCAGTCCGGCTGCCTGTCCCCCGCCGATGTCGGCAACGAGGTGGTCGCCGACCATCCATCCCCTGCCTTCGAGGGTCACACCGCAACGCTGGGCCGCGACCTCGAACAGACCGACGTCAGGCTTTCGGACGCCTTCGGCTCCTGATAGCGCGTAGGCGTCGACGGCTTTAGCTAGTCCCGTCCGCTGAATCTTACCGAGTTGGTTGTCCGCGGTGCCGTTGGTAACAATCGCCACCTTCCACCCCGACGCGCGGAGTCGAGACAGCCCATCCATCACCTCGGGTCGACAGTGAACAAGGTGCGGCATGCGCTGACGGTAGCGACTCCACAGCTCGTCGACCGGCTCAGGCAGGGCAAAGTGATCGCGGACCTTGGTGAAGAAGACCTCACGGTGCGGGTAGCCGGCTCGATCGAGAGCGATCAGCCAATCAACCGCTCGACGGCCTAAATCGTGTTCCTTGGCGAACTCCCTAGTCCATACCTGGAACGCTTCGTCCAAGTTAACGAGCGTGTTGTCCAGGTCGAAAAGCGCAAGTCGTTGCACGGCTGACACCTCACTGCGAACATGCCCGGCCTCTGAAAATTTCTATGGCGAGGAATGAGGCTATTCGATGGCAAGTGGACCCGTACCGCAGGGCCGTCAGGCCCGAGGAACGGAAGCCACGCGGCAGATTTCGTAACCGTCTGATCAGTAGGGAATAGGAAGAAAATCGCTGGCAGCTCTCCGCGTTATTTAGAGGGCAGGTAACAAACCTTGGCGAGAGCTATTCGAGATGAGGTAGCCATTTAGCATCCTCGCCCAGGATTTCAATCAGAACCACGCGAACGTCACTCGGTCCACAAAATCTCGCTCACTTGCAGCGCACCAACAATAACCTTCCATGCCCATTATGAGGATTTTTCTGGAAATAATCTCTGGTTTCGGACAACCGAAATTAGGGTCGAGTTGCTCGATAACGAGCCACTGTAGGACGAAAACTCAAGTTCAGCTGTCGAAAGTGATGCAGAAGCCAAATTTTTGTAACAACACGAAGGGATTCCAAGATGAGTTAGTTAGGACCACTTCGGTCGAACCATCCGACAAGCGCAGATCGAGGAATGAGTGAGCGAGAATAAGCTTTTCTACGGTGACAATCTCGAAGTGCTCCGCTCCGGAGCAATCACCCCTGAAAGCATCGATCTTATATATTTGGACCCCCCATTTAATAGCAACAGAATCTATAATGTTGTCTTCGACAGAGTTGGTGATGCTCAAGCTCAAATACAAGCCTTCGATGACACCTGGAAGTGGACAAATGAAACCGGAGATATCTATGAACATCTAGTTAACGGAGGCGGCCTCCCTCCTCTACTGTCAGACATGCTTGAGTCGTTGTTAAAAATCGTAGGGGAAACCAACTTGATGGCTTATCTCGTCAACATGACACCCCGCCTATTTGAACTCCACAAAGCATTAAAGAAGACCGGCTCCTTATATATTCATTGCGACCCTACCGCAAGCCACTATCTAAAAATAGTTCTCGACATGATATTTGGTGCCAAAAACTTTAGAAATGAGATTATTTGGAGGCGCACTGGGGCACACTCCCCACGGTCCAGCTTCGGCCCACTGCATGATGTGATTCTTTTTTACACAAAGAGTGATTCATACTATTTTAAGACAATCCGAACGCCTTACACCAAAGATCATGTAGAAAAACGGTATCGCCTTCAATCCGATGGCCGCTGGAAATTTACGAGTGGAGGAAACGTATTGACTGGTCCTGGGATTAGGGCTGGGGAGTCTGGTTTTTCGTGGCGAGGTTTCGACCCAACCGCAAAGAATCGACATTGGGCAATTCCTAAGTTCATCGAGAATCAGATGCCGGAAAGCTTTGCAAGTTTAGGCACTCTAGAGAAACTTGAGAAAGCCTATCGGGCTGGCCTTATTGAGATAATTCCGGGAGCAGCATGGCCCACACCTGTACGCTACTTAAATCCGGAAGACGGAAACCCATTGGGAGACATATGGGCGTATCAGCCAGGAACATCTGGTTGTTTAGCGGGAACAAATCATGCCATTGACGAAGATGTTGCATACCTTGGTCCTACAGCTCCCGAACGATTAGGTTACCCAACGCAAAAGCCTGTAGGACTTTTAAGGAGAATTATCCGGTCCTCGTGCCCTCCTGGTGGAATCGTTCTCGATCCTTTCTGCGGATGCGGCACCACTCTGGATGCAGCGATCAATCTAGGGTATCGCTGGATCGGGATTGACATTACTTATCTAGCTGTCGACCTCATCAGGAACCGGCTTCGGCAAACCCACGGTGATGAGATTGACTCTACATACGAAGTTCTAGGCGTTCCGGCCGACCTAGCCGGAGCTCATGCACTATTTTCCCGATCGCCATTTGATTTCGAACGATGGGCTGTGTCCCTTGTTAAGGGGACACCTAATCAAAAGCAGGTTGCTGACAAGGGCAGCGATGGTGTGGTGGTCTTTGCGACCGGAAAGAAGTCGCGAGCCAAAGCAATCGTTTCGATAAAAGGTGGGAAGAACCTCAGCCCTTCCATGGTCCGCGACCTAGAAGGGGTCGTATCTAAAACAAAAGATGCAGAGATCGGCATTTTAATTACTCTTCACCAGAGCACTAAAGGCATGCGTGACGCCGCAAATACCTCGGGCAGCTATAGCGATTGGGTTAGAAATAGGTACTCAAGAATTCAAATTCTCTCAATTGAGGAACTCTTGGGAGGAAAACGCCCCAAGCTGCCACCTATCGTTCCCCCGTACACCGAAGCAAGACGACAAACAGATGCCGGAGACCAAGAACCACTCTTTATTGATGCGATTCAAGTAAAAACAAAAGACGAGTCAGGCTCTCCTGTTTCCTCAGACGATGGGATTGTCGAACCATGACTTACGATGTGGCGTTAACGCGGCCGTCCTGTGCAGATAGCACACTATAAACTAGTGCAGATCGGAGAAAAGCGTAAGGAATAGGATTTTCATAGCGGATATTAGCGCGTGGGCGGCGCTGGCCCGGACCGGCCGAAGAGCCGCAGCCGGGCCAGCGACCGCCCGACGCGCGGCGAGACGCCGTAGGCGGATCGCCTTTAAAGACGTAGAGAAAGTTCTCATCCGAAGTGAGCAGACTCCGATGATCTTGAGGCCGTAGTGGCTACTCGGGTGCCTCGTCGGGTGCCGTGGTGCGTTCCTCGGCGGTGGTGACGAAGCTGCCCATGCCGCGCTCGGTGCGGATCCATCGGTCCTTGCGCAGGGCGTTCATGACCTTTTGGGCGGTCTGGGTGGCGATGCCGAACTCTTGGGTGAGGTCGACGACCGAGGGAATTCGCTGGCCCGCCTTGTACTGGCCGGCTTCGATGCGCTGGACGATGATGTCTCGCACCTGGCGCCACCTGGGCAGATCGTCCCGCAACTCGGTCATGAGTACACGGTAGGAACCCGCGGTGGAGGGTACCTCAGCGGAACATACTGCTGTGTTCTATGGTGTACCACGGTATTGCCTGCCTATGATGCAGCCGTGGGCATCGGAGAGCGGTGGGCCTACAAGCTCGGGACCGGCTTCCCCGTATCGGTCCGTTCCTCGGTGCTGGAGGGCGCCGAGGGACATGGTTCCGGGTTCTGCTCGCCGATGCCCACCAAGTCAAGGACCTTCGCCGGACGACACGGAGAAGAAAGCGAGTCGTGAGCACCTTGGGCCACCTGGCGGCGTACTACCACGGGATCCACGTGGCTCCGCTGCGCGACGGTCACGAGGTGCTGCACTGGCGTCCCAGGGTGCCGCGCTTCGATCGGGTCCGGGTGCGTGAGCACACCTGCGAGTGCGAGCCACTCACCTATGAGTTCTGCACGGCGGGCGGGGTGGCGTTCATCCGCCGACGTCGGGGCGAGGGCAAGAAGATCACCATGCGAGAGACCGAGTGGCTGTTGACCGCCGAAGGGGAGCGCCTGTGGACAGCGATCCTCACCGGATGGGCCTGCTGATGGTGTCGGTGACAGGAAGGGAACCAATGTCCGATTGGCTGCTCTCGGCGCACACGTCGACTCCGGTGACCTATGGCCCGTTGCTCGATGGGTGGTACGCGGAAACCGGTGCATCAGGCGTCCTCTACGCGCGCCGGACCCTTGAGCGACCGTTAGAGCGCCATGAGGTTCTTGCCGGGCTCACCCGCTACCTCGTGGCGCACAGCCTGGATGAACTGGTCCGTCTCATCGCTGGGCAACGGCGCATCGAGGAACACCTACAGGCAGGATCTCCACCGCCAGCGTGCCCGTACTGCGGGCGCGGTCCTGGGGAGGCTCCGATCATCGTGACCGTGGATGAGTCGTCTGTCACGGCGGAGAGCTGCGCGCGGAGCTACGGGATCGGCGCCGAGTGCGGGCACACTCGGGTCGAGTGGACTTACGAGCTTCCGCTTCCCGACGGTGCGCGCTGCCGTGACTGCGGCATCTGGTGGCGGCTCGACCTGATCCCCGACGAGGTGGCGGCCCGGCTCAATGACGGCACTCCGCCTGGGGGCATCCAGCCTCCCGCAGACGGTCGTAGGCACTCATGATCTCGCGTGCTGCCGCGTCGGCTCCGAGACGGTCGGTGTGGATGCGCAGATGAAAGAACCCGGCGTCGGTGTTGGTCTCCAGGTCGGCGAGCGTCTCGTCCCACGCGGCAAGGCGCTTGGCGGTGTCGACGTCACCGCGGGACTGGGATCGCTGCTCGGTGACCTCACGCGGGATCCACAGCAGCACACGGAACCACCCGTCGGGAACCTTGCCGACGAGTTGCCGCAGATCATTGACATTACCCATGTGTACGACGGGGACGTAGCCGGCGGCGTGCCGGTCTTCGATCGTCTGGCGGTCGATGGCGTAGATGTTGCCGTAGCGGTGGGTCTCGGCGACCAGGCGGCCGGCGTCCCGGAGCTTGTCCAGGTGCTCGGCGCTGACAAACTCGTACCCGTCGGCTCGGCCGGTACCGACCTTGAGCTTGGGCAGCAACGTGAACCGCGGATCCAGGTGGGTGAGGGCGGCGGTGATGGTGTCCTTGCCGCTGGCGGGCGGGCCGTAGATGACGATTCCCTGTGGGCTCATGTGAGGATCCGCTTGAGGGCTTCGCGGGTCTGGTCGGCAAGGCTGATTGCGGCACCAAGCCGGTTGTCGATGGTGACGTGTGCGGTGGGCGGGCTGACCTCGACGTTCAGGCTTGCGGCGTATTGCTCCCAGTTGTTCAGCTTCCAGGCGTCGCGGGCGGCGCCGCGGAACTCGATGTACTCGCGCATCGACTCGGGGTCGCAGCGGACCCAGATCGCCGCGACGTCGATCCCCTTGGCGGCGCACCGATTCTCCAGACGGGCAAACCACGCCTCATCTTTGAGTTCGGCGATGAACGGGGCCGCCAGGATGGCCGAGGTGCCGACGTTGAGGTTGTCCCACGCGGTCTCCATCAGGCATCGGTACTCCAGCGGCCGGACCTCCTTGAGGTACAGGTCAGTGTGGCGGTCGTTGGGGTCGCCACCAAGAGAGACGAGCAGCCGCTCGACGATGCATCGGGTCAGGGAGTCCTTGTCCAGGAACGCCCACCCGGTGACGTCGGACAGGAAGCGGGAGAACTCCGTCTTGCCGGATCCGGCATATCCGCCGACCAGGGCGAGGATGGGGCGGGGGCTACCTCCGCCGTGTCGCCTGCGCCAGGCGTCGACCACGCGGCTACGGAGAAGTCCCGGCGGGGAGTCGCTGGACTCGATGCCACCGACGGAGACCTTGGTGAACGTCTCCTCGATGACCAAGGCGGCGGCGTTGTCGGCGGCGGGATCAGCGGGTGCAGGCAAATCGGAAATCACAATTTCCGCTTTCTGTGATTCACCGGGCAGGGCGGGACGAAACCCTAGTTCGGGTTCGGTGGCCTGATAAAGCAGGCAGTAAGCACGCCGGTAATGCGGGCCTGGGAACACGGTTCCTTGCTCGTGACTCCAGAGCGTTTGGAAGTTGGCGGCCGGAACGCTCAGACCGTGACTGGCGGCTGCCTGGCGTAGACGTTCGCCTGCGGCTTCCAGGGTGAGGCCGTGGGCGTCGCGGTGTTCCCGCAGGCGGGAGGGGTTCCAGCCGGGTCGCTGGGCCGTCTTCAGTTGCATGCTTTCGCCTTCACGCTTCGGGGAGGTGGCGCGGTGTGCGGTCGTGCATGTGAAAACGCATGTGTAAATGGCGTTGAGCGGAACTGAAGAAGCTTAACTAGATCGGCGTGATACCGGAAACCCCCAGCTCACGGTGAACTTAAGCCATCGCGAAAGGCGAACCGCACCGCAGAGCAAAGGAGGAACCGATGAACGTCGACCCGCAGCGGATCATCTGGGAATTGACCGCGATTCGGTCGGAGCTGGACGAGTTGGCATGCCGGATCGGTGAGATCACTTCGGCTCTGCGAAGACTGCCGCCTCCAGAGCGGCGAGTCGATCCCCCAGCTCCTTGAGGCTCTGGCGCGTCTGGGCAAGCTGGTCCAGGATCTCGGCGTTCACGTCCACCGCCTCGGGTCTGGAGGTCTCGGCGGAGGGCTGGCGGACGAACACGCCTTTGCCCTGCTGGCCGATCACGAGTCCCTCGGTGCGGAGCACGCTGATCGCGGCCTTGACCACGCTGGCGGAGACGTCGAAGCGCTCGCCCAACTGGGCGATGGAGGGCAGCGCCGTACCGGGGGCGAGTGAGCCGGTACGGATCTGGCCGCGCAGCTCATCGACGATCTGCAAGTAGGCCGGCTGGCCGGTCTTCTCCACCATCGCACTCGTCTCGCTTCGTGTTGTTCCTTGTGACGCACTTGGCGCGCATTGCGCGCAATGCGCGCAGCACGCGTATCCAGTTCAGCACACCCCCTCAGAGAAACCAACCAAGGCGCCAAAGAACTCATTGACAACTTAGAACTCCAAGTGTTCTATGTCTTCCAAGCATTCCACCTAGCAAAGGAACGATCATGCGCGCCATCCCCATCCCCGTCGACGTCACCAAGCTCCAGATCACCTGCGTCAAGGCCGCCAAGCCCCGCCTCGTCAGCAAGGACACCGGCGAGATCAAGCGCGACAAGGACGGCAACGTCATGTACGAACTCACCTTCCTGTTCGAAGACGACCTTGGCCGGATGGAGCTGGTCAAGATCAGCACCACCCCGGAACCGCAGATCACCCCCGGTGAGGAGGTCGTCCCGGTCGACCTGGTCGGCTACGTGTGGGAGCAGGGCGGACGCTGGGGCATCGCCTACCGGGCCACCTCCTTCCGCCCCGTCGGCGCCTCCCTGTCCACCTCCACCGGAATGGGGGCGGACCTGTGATCACCCTCGACCACCCCCTGTTCAAGGTCCTCGCCGTCGTGCTCGTGCTGCTGGCCTGGCGGCGCTGGGCTCCGGCCTCCTACTGGTACGCCCTGGTCTTCCCCCGTAAAGCCCTCTGGCTGCGCTGGTCCTGGCGGCACGTCGCCTCCGGCTGCGGGCTCACCAAGAAGCGGCACCGCTGGTGGTTCACCACCGTCCCCGGCCTGGTCGCCTCGACCGGCGTCGTCCAGGTCAAGCGGCGCTTCCAGCGGGTCGCCGTCGACACCAAACCGTGGATGGGCCTGCCCCGGCCCGTACGGCACGGCTTCCGCATCACCTTCCACCTCCTCGACGGCCAGGTGCCCGACGACTACGCCAAAGTCTGTGAACGGCTCGCGCACGCCTGGCGCATCGAGGCCGTTCGCGTCGTCGGCTCCCGGCCTGGCCGCGTCACTCTCCAGGGCATCACCCAGGACCCTCTAACCCACGTCGCCCCCGCCTCCCCTCCGGCTGAACCGCGCGACGGCTGGCGGGCCGATGACCTGCTCCGCCCCATCGTCGGGGTGCTGGAGACCGGCGCGGCCTGGCGGATGGACCTGCGGCTGATTCCGCACTGGATGAACGCGGGCGCCACTCAGTCGGGCAAGTCCAACCTGATCAACGCGCTCATCGTCGGCCTGGCTCCGCAACCGGTCGCCCTGGTCGGCTTCGACCTCAAAGGCGGTGTGGAGCTGTCGGCCTACGCCGCTCGGCTGACCGCGCTGGCCACCAGTCGCGCCGAGTGCCTCGACCTGCTCGGTGACCTGATCGCGGTGATGGGTGCCCGGATGCTGGCCTGTCGCCGCTACGGGGTCCGCGACATCTGGCAACTGCCCGACAGCTCCCGTCCGATCCCGGTTGTAGTCCTGGTCGATGAGCTCGCCGAGTTGTATCTGACCGCTGACAAGGCCGAGAAGGATCAGGTCACCCGGACCGCTACCGCGCTGCTGCGCATCGCCCAGCTCGGCCGCGCGTTCGGCATCCACCTGATCCTGTCCGGCCAAAGGATCGGCTCCGACCTCGGTCCCGGCGTGACCGCGCTGCGTGCCCAGATCGGCGGACGCGTCTGTCATCGGGTCAACGATCCCGAAACCGCCGTGATGACGCTCGGCGACCTCGACCCCGACGCGCTGGTTGCCGCTCGGTCCATCGCGCCGGAACTGCCTGGGGTGGCTGTGATCACCGGTTCTGACGGCCGGTGGTACCGGGCGCGGTCCGGCTACGTCTCCACCACCGCCGCAGAGCAGGCCGCGGACGCCTACGCCGAGATGGCTCCGTCGTGGAACCAGGTCGCCGCCTCCGGTCTCGGTCACGAACTGCCCGGCGTCGACGAGATTCCCGAACTCATCGCCTGACCTCCGGATCTGGAAGGGAGAACCGCCGTGACCGTGACCGCGCCTCGTCTGGCCGTACGGCTGGCCGACTCCGCACCGGTGCTGATCCTCGCCCTGATTGCCGGGGCCGGCAGCTTCACCCACATCCGCGACACCGCCACCGAACACGGACAGTCCGGGTGGATGGCCTGGGCCGTGGCCGTCTGCGTCGATCTCACCTGTGTCATGGCCGCGCGGGAACGACAGCGCGACAAGAAGAACGGACGCATGCGACAGGGCTGGATCTCCTGGCCGACCCTCGTCCTCGTCGGCGGGATCGCTCTGTCGCTGGCCGCGAACCTCGCCCAAGCCCACCCATCGGCCTGGGGGTGGATCACCGCCGCGACCCCAGCGGGGGCGTTCCTGATCGCGGTCTCCATGCTGGAGCGCCGCTCCTCCGCCCCTCGTCCTGAACCGTCCCCGGTACCCGTTCCCGTTCCGGACGCCGTACCGCACCCCCCGGCCGAACCTGCCGCGCTCTCCCCGTCGCCCGCTTCCGCCGTACCGACCCAGAACGGCGCCGGGAACGGCCAGAACGGCACCGGCAACGGCCTCGGGCCAACGAGTGAGCTCCTCGACTACGCGCGCCGCGTCGCCGACGAACACCACGCCCGGCACGGCAGACCCATCACCCGCGATGCCCTGCGCACCCGCCTCGGGGTGTCCAGTCAGCTCGCCTCCGACCTGCTGCGCAACCTGCGCGACAGCCCCACCCCCGCCTGAACACGAAGGAGAATCCCATGCCCGACACCACTGCCCGCGCCGCTCTCATCAAGGGACTGCGCGAACTGGCCACCTTCCTGGAGGCCAACCGCACCGTCCCCGTTCCCTCGTTCGCCGGACTCACCTACTTCGCCGAAGGGACCGACCTCGACATCCGCGCCGAGATCGACGCCATCGCCGCTCTCCTCGGCACCGAGATCGACCCCGGCGACTCCGAGCACGCCCACTACCGGGCCTGTCGCACCTTCGGGCCGGTCGAGTACACGGCTGTGGGCATCTTCGCCGCCGCTCGGGCTCGCCACCGGGCCAACACCTCCTATGAGGGGTGCATCACCCCCGACCCCGTCCCCTCGTCCCGTACCGCCTGACCAGAAAAGAGACCCCCATGCGCATCCGCATCGACGGCACCTACGCCGAAATCGTCCACTCCGTCAACAAGATCCGAACGATCCTCCCGATCGGCTCGGTCTCCCCGGTTCTGCCGCTACAGCGGCCCCACACCTGGCGTGTGTTCCTCGATACCGCGCCCAAGCGCACCGGAAGCAGGTGGATCACGTGACTGACACCTCAGACTCCCCGCTCGTCGACATCGTCCCCAAGCGCTGGCTGTGCTGCTGCGGCGGGACCGGCGTCGACAGCCACGGCCAGACCTGCGAGCACTGCGAGGGCCTCGGCTTCACCTGAGAGTCCTCGGCGCCCCCGGCGTGACCACACATCCGCCAAGACGTCCGTCACGTCGGGGGCCATCCCGCACCGAACCTCGAAAGCCCGGAAGGGACGCACCCATCATGCCAAGCACCCACGCGGTAGCCGGGATGATCACCCGGCTCCACGACCCCCAATACGCCCGCTGGGCCTCCCAGATCCGCCGGACCGGCGGCTGCCGACAGCCCATCCATCTGCGCGGCCACGTCCACCACCTCGACCCCGCCACCGGCAACCGGCTGCACAGCTACAGCACGGCGACCGAACCGGACGGCATCCTTCGCGTCCCCTGCAAGACCCGGCGCGCCTCGCGCTGCCCGGCCTGCGCCGAGACCTACCGGGCCGACACCTACCAACTCATCCGCGCGGGCCTCGTCGGCGGCAAGGGTGTCCCGGAGACGGTCACGGCGCACCCCTGCCTGTTCGTCACCCTGACCGCTCCCTCCTTCGGCACCGTCCACACCCGCCATGAGAAGAACGGCAAGATCCTGCCCTGTCACGCGCGACGCGATGCGGCCACCTGCCCGCACGGGCGCGTCATGTCCTGCACTGCTCGGCACGGAGCCGACGAACAGTGCCTCGGTGAACCGCTGTGCCCGGACTGCTACGACTACGCGGGAAGCGTGCTGTTCAACGCGATGTCCCCGGAGTTGTGGCGGCGCTTCACCGAAGCTCTTCGCCGACGCCTCGCCAAGAACGCCGGACTGACCCAGCGGGAACTACGGGAACAGGCCGTGATCTCCTTCGCCAAGGTCGCCGAGTACCAGCGGCGCGGCGTCGTCCACTTCCACGCGGTCATCCGCGTCGACGGACCTGAGGGGCCGGCTACGACTCCACCGGCCTGGGCGACGGCCAACCTGATGACCGACGCCGTACAGCACGCCGCCTCGGCTGTAGCGGTCACCGTCCCTGCGGTACCTGGCGAACCCGCGCGGGCCTTCCAGTGGGGTGCTCAACTCGACGTTCGCGAGATCACCGTGACCGGTGACCTCACCGAGCAGGCCGTAGCCGCCTATATCGCCAAATATGCCACCAAAGCCGCCGAATGCGTCGGCACCCTGGACCGGCGCATCAACCCCCTCGACGACCTGAGCGCCCTGCCGATCCGGGACCACGCCCGGCGGCTCATCGCCGAGTGCCTGCGCCTGGGCGCCCTCGACGAACTGACCGAACTTCGGCTCATCAAATGGGCGAACATGCTGGGCTTCCGCGGCCACTTCTCCACCAAGAGCCGCCGCTACTCCACCACCCTCGGCGACATCCGCCAGGAACGCACCGACTACATGCGCGGTGAGGCGATCACCACCGGACGGCTTCCGCTCTTCGACGAAGACACCGTGCTCGTCGTCTCGCACTGGGAGTACGCCGGACAGGGCTTCTCAGCCGGTGACGCCCTTTTGGTAAGCGCCCTCACCGGAAACCGTCTGCCCGCGCTCTCCGGGGGTGGCTCATGACCCGGCTCCTTCTCACCGTTCCCGAAGCCGCGGCTGCCCTGGCGGTCTCCCGGAGCAAGCTCTATCAGCTGATCGCCTCCGGCGCGGTCGCCTCGATCCGGATCGACGGATCCCGGCGGGTCCCGGTCTCGGCCCTACAGGACTACATCACCCACCTGACCTCGGCGGAGCGTGCGGCATGACCAAGACCCTCGTCGGCACCCCTGACAAGCCGAACAAGAAGAGCACACCCAAGCTCCGCGACGGCGTCATGAAGCGCGGAACCACCTGGTCATACGTGGTCCGCGTCAAGGATCCGGAGACCGGCGAGAGCAAGCCCAAATGGGTGAGTGGCTTCAAGACCGAAGATGATGCCAAGGCCGCTCGCGATGAGGCTCGGGTGAAGGCTCGCCGCGGTGAGTACGTCGACCGGAACGCGATCACCGTGGGCGAGTATCTCGACGAGTGGATCGAGGGACACGCGGTCGAGATCAAGCCCAAGACGCTCAAGGACTACCGCGACATCATCACCCGCTACGTCAAGCCCCATATCGGGCGCCAGAAGCTTCAGGCCGTCCGTCCCGCCACAATCACGAAGCTCTATCGGGACCTGATGGCCGGCGGCGGCAAGAACGGTCGCAAGCTCTCGGCTCGGACGATCGACTACGTGCACGCGGTCCTCCGCAAGGCGTTCCGGGACGCGGTTGAAGTCGACCAGGTCCTTTCCTCCAACCCTGTCGAGCGGGCCAAGCGCCCTCGGCGGGAGGTCCAGGAACCCGGCACGGTGTGGACTACCGACCAGCTCAAGACCTTCCTACAGATCATGTCCGCGCATCGGCTGTCCGCCTTCTTCCACGTGGCTGCCTACACGGGTGCCCGGCGCGGGGAGTTGCTCAACCTGCGTTGGTCAGACGTCGACCTCGACGGCAAGCAGATCACCATCACCGGCTCTGTCGCCTTCATCGACGGCGAACGCATTGAGGGAACCACCAAGAGCGGCCGGAAGCGCATCGTCAGTCTCGACGACGGAACGGTCAAGGTCCTGAAGGCACAGCGAAGCAGGCAGGCCGCCGACAAGCTGGCGACCGGACAGGAGTGGAAGGGAACGAGCGACCACGTGTTCACGACCGGCTGGGGTGAACCCATCCATCCCGACACGGTCAGCTCGCTCACCGCAACCATGATCCGCCGCTACAACGACCCGTCGAAGGGACCCAAGCCCAAGCATCCGCTCCCACACGCCCGGCTCCACGACCTTCGACACATCCACGCCACGACTCTGCTCCTGGCGGGCGTCCCCGTCCACGTCGTCGCCGCCCGGCTCGGGCATGCCGACCCCTCCATCACGCTCCGCGTATACGCCCATGTGATCTCGGCAGCAGAAGCTTCCGCCGCCGAGATCTTCGCCAAGACGGTTGGAACATAATGGGCTATACGTAAAATGTCGACAGGCGATCGAAATGATTTAGAAAGCAAGAAGGCCCGCTCCCAAGTTTCTTTGGTTGCGGGCTTTCCTATATGTACGCAATTATCACCACGACCAGCTCAGTGGCCTTAGCGCATGAGGAACACACCAGAAGAAACGACGCTGCACTATTGGCCAGGTATTCACGGCTCAACAAGAGCCTTAGACGCGTTTTGATTGAGGATGACGGCGCGGAAGATTGACGGGCTTGTATCTGCGATTTAGTGGATACCGAACGCAAACCTTCCATGACGAGACCCACCGTCAGAACTTGTCGCCGATAAGCCGTTATACCAGCATCTGAATTATGAGGTCCCCTTGTTTTTACCTCGCCTCTTGGGCTCCCGTACTTTACGAGGGAAGTGTAGAAGCTCAGGACTAAGACCCGCGAGGTCGTTGGCCGCCTTCTCCAATACGCGTCGCAGAGGGTCACTTTTGATCATCATGCTGATGATGTGTCCCGCTTGGATCAACAAGACCGTGGTCGAGATGACATCGGCGTACCCTGCATGCTTTGCCGTATCCCTCAACCAGACCTCTCCACCAACCTGCTCCTCAAGGTAAGCCTCTGCCGTGTGAGTGGTCGCGTGACTATAATTGGACAAATACCGATAAACAGGGTATTGACTTTCCTGGCCGTGGGCGGCCAGAAGCTTCTCGAACGTAGTAAATTCATCGACCAGCTTCTTGTGCTGCGGATAGTTCGTGTCACCCTCTATGGGCGCATCGCTGACAGGGAGCGCGTCGAAATCGAGTTCCTCAACTGCTTTCCAGCCTGCATTTTTGAGGTTGTTAATCATTTTCGTGCGGCTCGCTTGCATGGCGGCGCCCATAGCTACGAGCCCCTCCTGGCCAGCCTCGTGTAGCCACATCATGGAATAGGTGTGGTCGAGGATGTTGCGCACTAGAGGGGCCGCCTCGACGGAGAAATCTCCCTCGTCGGTAAGCTGCCAGAAGGCTCGCGCTGAACGGTTAATGAACCTCCACCAGCCGAACATCGTGTAGAACAAGTGCTGGTGCTCGGTAAAAACTTCGATGTTGCCAGGCGAGCCGAGCTTGTCGCCTTCGTCAGCGATCAGAGCTCCTAGCACGCGGGCCCGCTTCGCCGTCTGCTTACTGTTCGTATACGTGAATGACACACCGTGAATATTACGGATCTTCCCATGTGCCAGCATCTGAATATTCGCTGCGACTGAGCAGGACAGGTGACAGTCACAGCGGAGCCGACCAACACCTCCACTTCCATCCAGCCTGATCACTCTCAGCCTTCCGGCGAGCTTGGCGCACCGCCGAGCCCCAGAGTGGTTCTCACCCGGCCATCGGCTCATCCCAACAGGTATGAGCCGAACAGGGAAAGCGTGGGCTTGCCGCGCGTGGATCCGACCTGTGTTAGCAAGGGTGTTAGCAAGCAGCTCAGACGATCTTGAAACCAAGAAGGCCCCTGAGGGCATAATGCCTGTTCAGGGGCCTTCTTGCTGCTGTGCGGCCGGAGGTACTCGAAACCCCAACCTTCTGATCCGTAGTCATTGAGTCGCTTGCGCCATGGTCTACCTGCATAGATGCACGTCCGCGATCTTCTGCGTAAAGCGAGAAGTTACCGAATCAGATGGTTGTAGATCGATCTTCGTTCGACACCCTTTCGTCCTGACTCTAACGGCCAGGACTCGGCTGAACCTGTGAATCCTGCAACGGACTGCACTGCACACTCGATACGAGACCAGGATTCTTACGAAAATATGGTATCAATCGGACAGGCGGCGGCGCGGAAACATCCCTCGCCGGGCTGTCGGGCCGCGCCGTCGCCGTAGTACGGCGAGAGCCTCACCTGGGCGGGGACGATCCATCCAAAACCGGCATGACCGAGCAGCCGCTTGCTCTCGCGCGTCGCAGCGATCGATAGCTAGGCTCGAAGAGCTTCGTTTCACACGAGAAGGCCCCGCCCTCCCCCCGGAAGGGAGAGCGGGGCCTGACGCGTTACTGGGGCTGGCTACTGGTCGAAGTGTCCAGCCTTCACCTTGCCGATGAAGGCTCGCCATTCACCAGCGCCGAAGGACAGCTCCGGGCCGCCCGGATCCTTGGTGTCTCGGACAGCCCAGCCGCCATCGGGCAGGGGTGCCCCCTCGACACAGTTGTCGCCTTGGGCGGAGAAGGTGCTCTTCCGCCACATGAGAGGCTGTGTTGTGGTGCTTCGTTCCACGCTTCGCCTACCTCTGCTGTAGATCTCTGACCATGGACTGCATGCGCTGCGCCGACTCTTCTGTGGACAGCGCCAGCGCCTGCACCGTGCTGAAAATTACGGTATACCGATGGAGGTCCGGAGGCTTTTCCCGGTAGAGATCGTCGGTGGGGGTCTCTGTGTAGACCAGCGATGGGGATGCCGTGTCCTCGAAGTCCAGGATCACGAAGCCGCCAGCCATCGCCGGATGCGCGCCCGCGCTGAAGGGCAGCACCTGAATGGTGACGTTTGGTCGCTCACCCATCTTGATGAGGTGCTCCAACTGGGCGAGCCGGACCTCGTGGCCGCCGATGAGACGGTGCAGGGCGGCCTCGTCGATCACAGTCATCAGCTGGGGAGGGTTCCTTCTCTCCAGGATTTCCTGTCTTGCCAGCCGCGCCTCAACGTGACGTTCAATGGTGGCCTCATCGAGGCCGAATCCGGCACGGAAGACTGCCCGCATGTAGTCCGGCGTCTGGCACAGCCCTGGAATGTTGGGGTCGTAGGTGCGTAAGGCCACCGCCCCAGCCTCAAACGCGGGTAGCCGGCCGCGGAACACGTCCTTGTAGTCGGCCCACCATCCTCGTTGGCGTGCCTGTTTGGCGAGGTCGATGAGCGCCGCACGCTCGTCCTCGTCGGTCACGTTGTAGGTGTCGAGTAGGTCGCGGATGTCTCGCGGGTTCGGGAGCTTCCAGTCGTTGCGCTCGATGCGGGTGAGCTTGCTTGGCGTCCAGTCGAGGCGTTTGGTGACCTCGGCGGCGGTAAGTCCGCGCGCCTTGCGGAGGTCGAGCAGAGCCATGGAGAGCTGTCTCCGCTTGACGGTGGGGCTGTGTTCGGTCATGTGCCGTCCTTGTTCCCGCGAGGCGACAAAAGGTGCATACCTAGACAATATGAAATTTCTGATTTCAGTATTGCCTTTTTCTGGTACCCATACAACCATGAGGGTGGAACCCATCACGGGGAGTGAGGCAAGCATGACGCCATTACCGGCGAGCGCCAAGACGCTGCATGAAGAGTTCCCCAGATGGACCCTCCGAGAATCCGGCATTCACCGGCACTGGGCCATCCGTACAGACCGGCCGACGACACCGCAAATCAAAGCCGGAGCGAAGCTCTACCTATCCGGGGACTCTCTCACCGAGCTAGCTGAGCGGCTCCGCGCCGAAGAACGCCTACTGGCGGAGGTCAAGCCATGACGCTACTCATCGCCCTGAGCCGGCCAATCGGCCTGAGGTCGGACAAAGGTCGCGACACCTTGCTCCGGGCGGACGTATCCCTCCTGGGCCAACTGGTCGATGACCTTGCGGATCGTGTTTTTCGCGGTCCCGAATTCCTGGTGCAGCTGGGTGAGGCTGGGGATGGGGTACCGGGGCTTGTACTCGCCCGCCCGGATGCGGCGGCGCAGCTCGTCGGCGAGCTGCTTCCATATGGCACGGTCGGTCTCCCAGATGACCTCCCCATCCACCTTTTTGATCATGGTGCAGACGGTAGAGCGTCACACCACTGCCTGCATAAGCGGGAAGGTGCAGGCGAGACTCTGCTACACCATGCAACTGCATGGCACAGTAACGATCAAGCTCTGCGGGTTGCATCATGAGCGCCGCTGCCGAGGTCACCGCCCTCGACTTGCTCGCCCAGAAATTCACCGGCTGGACGATCTGGCGCAGCGACACCGGACGCTTGTGGGCCACCCGCCACGCCCCGATCACCGACGCACAGGACCGCGCTGGATGCGTCCGCATGGTGGACGCTGACACTCCCGCCGACCTGTTCAAGCTCCTTGTCGATCAGAACGAGCGGGCAGCGAGGGCGACGTCATGACCATGCAGCATGCAATCCAGAGGCACCTTGTGGAACCGTGCGTCGAGGCTCAGCTGAAAGCCCTCAGGTCCATGTATCCGGGGTGGCTCATCGTCTACGACGCCGCCAAAGGCCGCTGGAGCGCATCCAAGCGGGCGCCCGTCACCGACGTGCAAGCGGACGCAGGGGTGGTGTCCGCGTTCTTTAGCGGCAGCTACGAGACGTTCGCCGAGCAACTCGCCAAGCAGGCCGACCCTCACACCGAGGAAACGTCATGACGCCGGAGGACCTCAACCAGCTGCACGATGAGGCGCTGAAGCGCGGCGCGGACCCGAAGAAGCTGGAGAAGCTTCGTAGAGAGGCGCTCGCGGAGTGCGGCAGCGTGGAAGCGATGGCGCGCTGGGCCGACTTCAACGACCGCCTCGACCGCTACTGGCGGAGTCTGCGCCCGCCGCACATGCGCTCCTGATCTTCTGCCCGGGCATGCGCGCACTCCCCTGGCTGGGTGCCTGTCAGAGGGAGACCTGGGTGAAGTCGGCGCCCCCACACCTGGAGGGGTGGCAGGGGCGTCGAGGCCAGGGCTCCGCCCCCGTCTTCCCCGACAAGGGGCGGGGTCCACCACCACACAAACTTGGAGGAACACGAGATGAGCATCGAGTTCGGGGTGCAGTGGACACCCGCCCTCGGCGGTGAGCGCATCGAAACCAGCCCCATCGACGAAGCCCACGCCGAACGCCTCGTCTCCCGGCTCGCCTTCGGCCAGAGTCTGCACGGCGTCACTCCGGATGCCGCCGTCGTCTACCGGGTGCCGGGCGGCGAATGGTCCACCACCCCACCCGACCCGCACGGCCTTCCTTGTGAGGCCGAAGCGCTCCTCCAGAACTTCCTGCGGTGGATGGAAGAGAACCCTGACATGCCGCAACTCGTCGACGAGCCGGAGCATCCGGCCCTCTGAACGCAGGGAAGCCCCGCCGGCGCGCCAACGCCGACGGGGCCCCTACCTGGCACGAAGCCCCAATCACAGTGGAGCGCCGAACCGTGAAGAACCGTACCGATACCCGCACATCCACGTCACCTGCCAGTCCAGATTTGGACAGCCTCCCGCCTATCCGTAGCCGCGCCCGCCACCGGGTGCCCGCTGGATGGCCCGGAGGCGAACCCGACAGCGTCCGCGCCGCCTACGACGCCGAGCACTCCCAGAAGCGGGGTGCGTGATGCCGCGCTTCACCTTCCCCCGGAAGCCGCAGGCGGCGAGCAGCGAGCCCACATGGCCGGCCGACGTCCTGGCCCGGTTCCTCACCGTCGGCGGCGCCACCGTTGATGTGCAGTCCGTCCGCTTCACCACCCGCTACACATTCAGGGGCCGGCCGTACGTCGACGCGGCACGCGAGGTCGACGGATTCGCCTGGCAGTGCCTGGGATGTGACGCTACCGGCGCTACCGATGGCTCAAACCCCATCCAGTTCGACTACGGCCGTTACCTGCCCAACGAACGAGACCTCGCGCGCCGTGAGGCCAACGCGCATGCCGAGCGGTGCCGGGCTATGCCGAAGCCTCAGCGCTGACCCGCCGCCCGAGATCGGAGATACCCGTCATGCGTCCCACCGCCTTCAACATGATCATGTTCGCGCTGGTGTTCATCCTCGCCACCGCTGGCTTCATCGCGCTCGTCCACACGCTCATTACGTAGCCGGACGCCCCAGCGCACCCGTCCCGAGCCTGACCGACCCCCGGTCCGCGGCCCCCCTGAGACACCCCCGAACTTCGCCCCGCACCGCCAGAAGGACACGATGGAAACCGCGACGAACAACCCCACGCCCGCCCCCGCCCCGACCACCCCAGTACGCCGTCCCGTCCCGGGCGGAGTCGTCGCCGCGGTCGCCGCACTCAGCGTCGTCCTCGTCGGCATCATCGCTGTCGCGTTCCGCGGATCCTGGACCGCGCACCGCGACGCCGCCCTCGCCTCACACTTCGACGCGACCGGCGCCGCCCTCTACCCGTTCGCCCCAGACGGGCTGATCCTCATCGCACTGATCGCCGCGCTCGTCCTCCGCCACGACGCCAAGGCCCGCTTCTACGCCCTGTCAGTCGTCGCCGTTTTCACCCTCACCTCGTTCATCGTCAACCACCTTCACGGCCTCGGCACGTTCGCCCCGAATCAGGCGTCCGGGCTCCGGCCCGAACTCGACTGGCCGGTGGTGGCGCTCATCGCCGGCCAGCTCATCGGCGCCATCTTCTTCGGCTCCCACTTGATCGTTTCGTCGCTCCGCTACCTGTTCCCCAGTACGCACCCTGACCAGGCAGAACAGCCCGTCTCTGCCGCTCCGAAGGTCACTTCGCAGGAAGAGGCCAGTACGCCTCAGGTCGAGCCCGACCGGGTCGTGGAGACCGTACTGGTGCACGCCGACCCTGACCCGTTGGAGGTCGCCCGCCTGGTGTACGGGGCTGTGCTCGACCTCGGTGGCACGGTGGGCCGCGACAAGCTCGCCAAGGTGTGCGGCATCTCCGCCCGATCAGCGAACCGGGTGCGTGCGGATGTCGAGACCGACCGGGCCGAGCAGGCGCAGCGGGAAGCCGAAGAGGCCGCCGCGGCGGAAGCGGCGAGGCTCGCCGAGGAGAAGGCGCGCGAGCAGGAGACGGCCCGTCATGAGGCTGAGCCGTCCGCCCCTGAACAGCGTCCGGCGGGTGAACTGCTCGTGTCCGAGCGGCGCGCAGAGATGACCGCCCCGGAGGCTGCCAAGCCCGACAGCGAGCAGACCGACCACGAACTCAAGAACGCGATCCTGACCGCCGCCATGAACGGTCAGCACGCCATCTCTGCGGTGAACGGGCACGGCCCTGCGGGCGGTGACGTGTGATACCCCCGACCGCTCCGGCCGTGCTCGCACCCAGCGAGCACGGCTTGCTGGCCGTTCCCCTTCGAAAGGAAATCTCATGAGCACCCCTTCGTCCGGGCCGGAGTGGTCCGGGGACATGTTGGATGACCCGGAGCAGATGGCCATCTTCGCCAGCCAGCTCCGACGCGTCCTATCGGATCAGGCCAACTGGTTGGCTCATATCCGGCGGGACGCTGAAGCCATGTGGGCCGCCAACCCGCCGGAGGGATACGGCACCTTCGAGGCTTGGTGGCGTCACCACTGGGTGTGCAAGCCATTCGACAAGATCCAGGACCTCATCGAGAAGGCAGCTACGGAGACGTTCGCTTTGGAGGCCCGCCATCGGCGAGGCCGCCACGAGATCCCTGCCGCCCGACAGGCCGCGGCCCAGACCCGGCAGGCTCCCGCTCTCACACGCGGGACGGAGCCCGCAGGCCGCCCGGCGCAGTCGAGGCTCGCGGAGCCCCGGGCGCCGGCGGCCAAAGTGGGTTTCATGGACATGATCCACAAGGACCGCGGAGACCGCCGGAAGAGGTCGGCGTGACTTCGCTCGGAGAGGAGACGTTGTGAACCGGCCGATGACCAATGCGGAGCGGCGCATCTATAACCAGCAGCAGCACGCGGCTCACCGCCGGATTCTGGTAGCTGACCGCGGCGCGCAGGGGATCGCTGAATTGTGGTGGGACGAAGCGCGGAAGATCGCTCGGGACCGGGCCGCGCAGGGCGATGAAGGAGCGTGGAACGATCTCGCGCTGACCCTCACCAACTACTGCCAGCGCTACAGCGGGTAACCGTGCTTTTCATCTTCATCGCGGCAACTGGCCCTCGCGCGTGCGTAACGCGAGCGCGCGAGCGCGTGCGCGCACGAGCGCGTAAGGCTACGTGGTTCGGTCACTGTCCGTCAACACCTACGAGGAGTGCGAATCGTGACCGATGACACCAACATCGTGAGCTTCCGGCCCCGGATGGACGGCCCACCAGCACCGCCCCCGCCCCCGCCGTTGCCGCCCGGGCCGCGATCCCCGGCGCCTCCGGAGTTGCCGGCCTCTGCGGTTACCGCCTCTGCCAGCGAGCAGAGCCCAGCGGGTTCCTGGCCGAGCCTGCCGACCGTGCACGAGATGCGCCCTCCCCTGCCTGTACCGCCGCTGCCCTCCTTCGATGGGGGCGGAAGCGGAGACGGTGACGATGAGGGCGAGTTCTCCCCACCGCCAGCAGAGGATCCTGACAATCCGACTGCACGCGACACGCTCGCGGTCGCCATGGCGCTGATGACGGCCCTCGGTGTCGCCGCCGCCAAGGGCATGTGGCACCGCGCCCGGCACCGCCAAGCGCTCGCCGACAAGGCCCGTGCGGGTGCCGACAAGACGGCCGCCAAGTTCGCCTCTGGTGGCTCACGGTCAGCGAGAGAGGCGGGCGGCTCGGGATCCTCGCTGCGCTCACCCGGAAGCGACTCGAAGAAGGGTAAGGGGTCGCGCGCCTTTGCCCGCCACGCGACTGGAGGGGAAAGCAGTCCGACCGCTAGCGGGAAGGGCCCCAAAGGTCCGAAGAGCAAGGGCCCGGGAGGATCGCCCAGAGGAAAGGGCGCCTCTACCCCCAAGGCGACCCGAGGCGGTAAGGCGGCGCCGAAGGGCCGGGACACGACGAAGCGCCCCCGACGATTCGGCCGCTTCCGCAAGGGCGGCACCAAGAGACCAAAGGGAAAAGGCAAAGAGGTCGGCCTGGTCAAGCCAACGAGTCCCCAGAAGCCCAGCAAAGACGTCATCGCTGGCGACAAGCCCACGAAGGGCGGACCCCAGCGCCCTAAGACGAAGTGGAAGGCGTCGAAGGGTAGCTCCGGCAAGGGCGGCACTGCGAAGCGCTGGACGACTGGCCGCACCACGACCAGCGACAAGAGCGCGCCGAAGGCCAAGGGGCCGAAACGCGCCGGTCGTCCATGGTCTTGGAGAACCCGCGCCAAGTGGTGGAAGCGCCGGAGAACCCGCCGCCCTGACCCCACGTTCACTGAGACGGACACGGATGGAACCGGGACGCCCCAGGATTTCCCCCGCTCCGACCGCGGCACGAACGACTGGGAGCGGCCCCCTCGGGGGTGGGAGTGGATGAAGCCGCCGCCAGGGGCCGACCGGTCGGAATGGGTGACCGTGGAGCGGGTCGACGAGCGGCCTTGGCCTCGCCCCGAGGCGCCGGTGATCACCGTAGGTCAGGCCGCGATGACCGCACGCCCCGCCGAGCCACCGACCGCACGCCCGGCCCCGCCGTCGACGTCAGCGGACCAGCAAGGAGCACCAACTGTGAGCATGCCTGTCGCCGAGACGACCCAGTACAGGGACGCCGAGTTGACGATCAACGACGTGATCGACGCTGACGCCGACATGGCTGAGGAGATCCTCGACGGAGTCGTTGACGCCCAGGCGACCGCTGATGGCTGCGAACGGATGAGGACCAAGTTGGAGGAGGTGCGCGCCGAGATCATCAACCTGAAAGTTCCTGGCGTGCTGGCCGGCATGCTGCTGCTCCTCATGGAGAAGACGGACACGGTCAAAGCGAAGGCCGAGGCCATTGCCGCAGGCCTGCCCGCCGCGGCCGAGGCGATCGCCACCGCCGGGAGCAACGCAGCCGCCCGGCACAAGCCGCTGGCTGACGCGGTCCGCGATGCCGGACACACCCGTCCTGCCGAGCGCGAATACCACGACGAGTAGCAGGAGGACCTCATGGAACTGGAGAAGAGCACTACGGGTGCGGCGGTCGCGGACAGCGGCGGCGCGCTGGAGACATTGGTGCGCTACGGCATCGTCGTTACCCAGCTCGCGGTGGCCGGGGTTCGGCTGCTCGGGCTGAGCGAGCAGGTGCGCCGCACTTACAGGTACGTAGAGGGCTGCGCCTCCACAGTGGACCGGCTGGCCGACCAGATGGCGGGTCTAACCGTCGACCGCGACACCGTCGGCGAACACCACCAAGCCGCGACCATCATGCGAGGCGTGCTGGCCGACGCCGAAGCGATGTCGGCCGATGTCGAAGACCTCGCCACCCTGTTCGGTCAGGCGTCCGACGCCCATCAGGCCGACTACGGCACCGTCGCTGAGCGGGCCCGCGCGATGCCCGTTCCGATGGCTGACGCCGAGTTCTACTCCAACCGCTGAGGAGATGACCATGACCCGGACCCTGCCGGCCCTGCCTCCGCTGGAGGTGGAGCTCCCGGATTGGCCTGCGGTGCAGCGGGCACGCCGCCGCTTGGATGCCGTACGAAGTGGCACCGGCCGGGTCGCAACCGTTACCGGGACCACCTTGGGCGCGTCTGGACTGCTTGCCGACCAGGCCACCACCGGTCTGGGCTTAGCTGTGGTGGCCACGACGACCGCAGCGGGCCTGGTGACCCTACGATCGTGGCGACCTACGGGCCACCAGCGAGCGACCGCCAGCGTCCTGTACCTGATGCCCGGCACCGGCCTGACGGGGTTGCTGCTTATGGAGCGGCTCGTTGCTGGACCGCACTGGAGCGAAGCGCTGGCGTTGACCGTTTGGGCAACCGCGACCTGGGCCCTACGCCCAGCACGAGTGGCCCGACGGATGCTTTGCCCGCCGCCGGCCCCCGCTCCGGGGGTCGAGGTGGCCCTGGTGGAGGAAGCCGATGGGCACCCGGCCGCCCGCTGGTGGGCGGAGCACGTCGCCATCGATGGCGGAGCGGCACCCAGCACTTCCCTGGAGGACATCGAGCGGACCGGGGAGAAGTCGATGCGGGCCGTGATCCGGTCGACCGACCCAACTCAACCCGTCCCCGACATCTCCACCAAGCGGCTGTCAGCGCTCATGGACGTGCCCGAGGACGAGATCGACATCAGGGGAGTGCCCGGCCGAGGCGCGGGCCTGCGGCAGCTGAGCATCGGCCCAGACGAGACCGTCATCGACGACCCGGCGACCTACTGGGAGAAGAAAATCGCGCCGAAGGCAATGCCAGGTACTCGGCTGGCCGGTGTGCGCACCCGGCAGCTCCCAACGCCCGTCATCACCGGCGAGCTCGGTACCGAAGGAGAGCTGTGATGCTGACCCAGGCCCACCCATCCCGGACGCAGACCCGCGAGCAGGTCCGCAGCGCCGTGCGCCAGGCGGCCGCGCACAGCGAGGTAATCGAGCTGCTGCTGGAGGCGGAACCGGGCGAGGTGATCCGGTGGAACATGCAGGCGCTGTTGTCGGCGCTCGGCATCCGTGACCCCACCCGGGTCGTCGTCGACACCGACGGCGGCAACCACGCGGTCGTCACGATCTACCCGACCAACCCGCTGGCCACCGTGCGCGCAGTCACCCGGGAGGACCTGGTGATGGACCGGCACGGCCGGATCGTCATCGGGGTGCATCACGACGGCAGGCCGGCCCGGCGCCGCTTGTATGACCCCACCACCGGCAGCGCGCAGCGGTTCCTGTTGTTCGGCACGACCGGCGCCGGCAAGTCCAGAGCGCTACAACTCCAGTTGATCGCCGAGAAGATCAACGGCATCTGCACTGCGCTGGCGGACCTGAAGGAGGGCCAGTCGGTCCCTGAGGCGCGCGACAACGTCGCCTTCCACACCTCCAGCCAGGAGGGCGCGATTTTGATGCTGCGCTCGGCGGTGGAGGTCGCACACGCCCGGATGCGCCGCTACGCCGCCGCGGGCCGCACGTCGTTCTGGCTGGGCGCGGGCGATCCGCTGTTCAACATCCACCTGGATGAGGTCAATCGGTTGCTGGAGCGCGGCGCTCCCTACCGCGACGAGGGGACCTACCTGATCAAGGAGTTGGGCCGCACCGGCAGAAGCGTCGGCGTCGGTATCGACCTGGCAGCCCAGGCATCCCACCTGGAAGAGCTCGGCGGCTCCGACACGCTGCGCGCCATGCTCAAGGAAGGCGAGATCACCCTGCTGCGGTGGAGCAGCAGCATGATGCGCCAACTGGTGTCCGACGGACTACTGCCGGCCGATGTGCAACTGGCGCCGATCACCAAGCAGATTCGGATGCGGGCGATCGACCTGATCGACCCGTACGCCTGGCTCGACTACGACGACGAGGAAGAGGCGCCGGGCACCCAGGGCATGGGGTATGTGCTGTCGGGGCCGCGCCCTACCTCGCTGATGCGGCACCTGCGGTGCGGGTCGATCGTCCCTCTGCGCGGCCTGGATCCGGAGATCCTCGCTTTGTATGGCGACGGGGAGCCGGTCGGCCTTGAGGAGGCCTCCTGGGAGGCGGCTGGCCCGGCTTACGCCGCCCGCCATGACCCTGAGGCGTTCGAGGCGCTGTGCCAGCAGCTGCGCGAGGAGTACGGCGGCAGCAGCGCCAGTGCGCCCAGTGCGGGCAGCTCGGCCTCTACGGGGGGCCAGCCGCGCCGCAGCGCGAACCCACGCTTGGGGGACCGGATTTTAGCCGTCCTGTCGGCAACCGAGGAACCGATGACTGCTGACGACGTCCTGGCCGCCGTGCTGGAGGACGGCGGCAAGCCGGTCAAGCTCGGCTCTGTCCGCAATGAGCTCGGCGGACTGGCGGACGCTGGCGACGTCGACCGCATGGGACGCGGCATGTACACCCTCGCCTGAGATACACCCCCTATCTCCCTGAAGGAAACCCGCATGACAATCCTCGTCGGTGAGATCGTCGACTCCGCTCTGGCGATACCCGCCCCTGAACCTGATCTGTTGTCCCGGATGACCGCGGGCTGGCTGTGGTCGTTCACTTCCCGGAATACGAGAAAGGCATACAGCAGGCACCTGCGCCAATGGCTGGCCTTCTGCGAGAAGCGTGGACAGGATCCGCTGACGGTGACGCGGGCGCACGGCGACCTATACGCGCGGTGGCTGGAGTGTCAGGATCCTCCGCCAGCGGCGAAGACCGTCAGCTTGAAGTTGGCCGCGGTCTCCAGCTGGTACGCCTACCTCGTGGCCGAGGATGTGATCTCCGCCAACAAGTTCGGTGGTGCGACCCGTCCGCGGATCGACCGCTCCCATTCGGAGACGGTCGGTTTGGAGCAGATGGAGGCGCGGGCGATGGTCGCCGCGGCGGACGCCGGCAGCGGCCGGGAGAGGCTCCGCACCGCGGCGTTGATCCGGGTCATGTTGTCGCTCGGCCCGCGGGCGGCGGAGGTGTGTTCTCTCACGGTGGGGTCGCTCGGGTTCGAACGCGGTTTTCGAACGGTGCGGATCGTCGGCAAGGGGAAAAAGGTTCGGACTCGGACGGTGCCGCCGTCGACCGCAGAAGCGATTGATCGGTATCTGGAGGAGCGGGCGGCCGGCGGGGTGTTGGATCCGGAGGCGCCGTTGTTCGCGACGGAGTCCGGGCGGTCGCTCTCTCCGCGGTACCTGTTCGGTCTGGTTCGGCGGGTGGCGAAGGAGGCGGGCCTGGAATGTCCGGGTCGTGTCACTCCTCACGCGTTGCGGCATACGTTCGCCACGTTGGGCGATGAGGCAGGAGCGTCCCTTTCTGAGTTGCAAGACGCTCTTGGTCACGCTTCACCCGAGACGACCAAGATTTACATTCATGCGAAGAATCGCCTTGAAAGGGATCCTTCGCAGCGGGTTGCGATGATTCTGTGATCACCTCGCCGTGAACGTACCGATAGCTCGGATTATCAGCTACTCTCCGCGATCTTGTAGTTGAGTGCCCACAGAATCCCATTCGGTCCTTACCGTCCTGCAAATTGCACAACTTTCATTGTTAACTCACCTCACAGAGGCGTCTCCACGTCTGGCGCTCCAACAGAACACCGTTCGCCTGTCGCCCAGCGATCGTTCTCAGCCGTCCCATAAACACCCCCGCCCCACACCTCCGAAGGACCACTCAGTGCGCCTCCCCCTCGCCACCGCCGCCACCGCGTTGCTCTTCGCCCTCACCGCGTGTGGCGCACCCACCACTGAACTCGACGCCGCCGGCGTCATCAAAGCGATCACCCAGCAGGGGTTGCCGGTCACTCTCACCGTGACGTACACCGAGGAGACCGACCCGAACAAGCAGTTGGGCCGGCCGAACGGCTACACCTCCAAGGCGTCGTTCACCGACAGCCGCATCGACGCCGCCGAGGTAGCAGGAGTCAAGGAGGGCGATGTGGGGCTCGGCGGCAGCGTCGAAGTCTTCGACGACGCCGACCAGGCGGAACAGCGGGCCGCCTACATCCAAGAGATCGGCGAGAAGATGCCCATGCTCAGTGAGTACGACTACGTGGCCGGGCCTGTGCTGCTGCGGGTGTCGAAGCAGTTGACGCCGCAGCAGGCCGAAGAGCTGGAGGCGGCTCTCGCCGAGGTCGTGCAGTAGCGGAGTCGACGGTCGCCCCTGCCCTTCGGGGTGGGGGCGTCGTCGTGTCCGAGCCCGATTCGGGTTCTGGGCAACCACTCCGCCTCAGCCGGCGTCTTACAGGTTGAGGCCCGTCAGCGTGCGGCTGACCGGGCCGGTTTCTCCTCCGGGGTGGCCGCCTCCAGCGGGAGGCGGCCTCTCGGAACCGGCTGCGGACGATCAGCAGCGGACGCGAGCATGAACACCATGGACACCGAGCTGAGCGCCGCGATCCGCGCGCTGACCCGTCTCGACCAGGACGCAGCCCTCGCACGGCTTCACCTCGTCGCAGGTGGGACTGAGGAGGAGGCGGCAGAGATCATGCGAGGCAGAGACAGGGGGCACGTTGCCGCCAAACCGAACAACGTTCGCTATGAGCGCATCTGAATCTCTTTTGACCCTGTGACAACGCAAACCACAGACCAGACGTCCACTCCTGTGCGAAAGTACCGCAGGGACCGGTCTAGTCGGGGGGCAGGCCGATACATACACTCAAGTCGACAGGGTGGACAAGGTGGTCAGACCCCGACACAAGACCAAGGAGTTCGAAGCTGTCCTCAAAGAGGCAGAGACCAAAGGGTGGATCATCAAGCTCGGCGGGAATGGACACTACAAGATGTACTGTCCGTGCCCGCGGAAGTGCAAAAAGACCATGGCGAGCACCCCGTCAGACCCCAACGCACTACGGAACCTTCTGGGCCAGTTGAACCGAGCGACCTGCTGGTGAGGAGCAGTAATGACGCACTACCTGATCATCGACATGGACTTCGTCTGCACAGGACCAGATGACAGCGACGACGCGTTCGATGCCTTCTCCGACCGCGTCCTGGACGAGCTCATCAAGCTGCAGACGGTTGACCCCGGCATCACTGACCCCGACATCACCGCCAGCCTGACCGAGCGCACCATGTCCATCCTCTTGGGCATCGACGCCGCATCTCCCACCGATGCCGTGCGCCTCTTCCTGGCCAACGTGCGCTGCGCCCTACATGCCGCCGAATGCAACACCGCTGACTGGCCAAACTACGAGCCGGTGGACGAGGACTTCCCGCCGGTCCGCAAGGCCGACTTCGCGGACGCCTGACAGTTCGAAGAGCCCTCGCCCTTTCCGGGCGGGGGCTTTCTGCTGTTCCATACCGTCCTGTTATAGCCGCCATCTCCTGGGACACGTGAGGCGTCTTCACGTTGAGGAGGGGTAATGGCAACACTCGACACCCTCGTGGACGAACACCTCCTGCTGGAGCTCGTCCTGGTCGAGGCACTACACCACGAGGCGGAGCGGTTGGCCGCCGAGTAACTGACGTGGTTCCGGCTCCGGCGAGGGGAGCCGGAACCCAGACGTCAGCGCAACAGGCCCGCAGCCAGAACGTCGGCCTCCGCAACGTAAGCGTCTGAGCGGCACCGCACCCAGCCCTGCCGCAGCAGCCGCAACTCGCCGCGCACCCGAGCCGACACAACCCCTTCCAAGCACTGGCGCAGCCCCAGCACCGCTACTGCGGCCCGTTCAGCATCCCCGGCCTGTAGATGAGCGTGGGCGCAGCGCAGACCCACCACGGCGCGGGTACGGCGCTCCACTGGTCTCCGTGTCTCCACTGAGGCTGCGTAGTGCGTCGCCGCCGCGGCGTGGTCGCCGAGCGCGGTAAGAGCGAGCCCGGTCTGGTGCTCCAAGCTCTCGCGCCGGTAATTGCCCGTCCACTCCGCCTCCGGCACCGAGTCCACCCGCTCCAGCTGCGCTTCCGTACGGCGCAGCAGGGTCAGCGCGTCCTGCCGGTCTGCGACTCCGGCGTGCGCTTCGGCCTGCATGCCAGTGATCCACGCCACCGTCCTGCCCGGCGCCCGGCCACCGAGAGCAGACGCTGCGGCATCGGCCAGGGCGAGCGCTTCGCGGTCGTGGCCGAGTTCCCGGGCTTGGACCGCCATGGACCGCAGCGCGGTCGCACGCAACACCCGATCCCCTGCCTCATCCGCCAGCCGAACGGTCTGCACGTACCAGCGCTGCGCAAGCCCAGCCTCGCCGGCGTCCATCGCCATATACGCGGCCAGGTAGGTGAGCTCCGCTGCGGCGCGAAACAGGTCCGGGCGGGCCCGGCCTGCGGTGCCGTGCAGCAGCGGGGCGACGTCATGCACCAGGTAGGCGGCGACCGCGCCGCGGGCATGTCCGCCGCCGTACAGGTCGTCGAGATCACCGAAACGGCGGGTGGCGTCGTGGATGCGGGCTACGTCCCCAGGCCCGCCTCGGCGCGCTGAAGCCCCGGCTGGCCGAGGTGGTGGCGGAGGGGCAGCGAGGCCGGCGAGCGAGAATGCGCCCACGGTCAGCACGGTACGGCGACGCAACATGTCGTCCTCCCCGAGGGCGGTCAGCCGAGCGACCGCATCACCTTGCCATGGATCATCCGCTGCTCCCGGCACGGCGGCAACGTTTGGCCATCCGAGATCGGCCGACGTCAGGTCTGGCCGGTGGAGGCTACGGCGGAACGCCTCCACCCCGGCACATATACCCTCCGGCCGCGGGGTTGTCCCGGTCAGCCAGTGGCCAACGGTGGAGTGGTCGTAATGCAGCGGGACACCGGTTTCGGCGGCGACGGCGTTGATGCGCTGCGCGGTTGCCGCACGCGTCCATCCTGCTGCTTCGATCGCCGCGGCCAGCGCCGGGTTGGCGATCGGACGTGCACGTTTGGGAGCCACTGCAGGTCTCACATTCGTTCACATCGTCGGGCCCTCGACGATGAACCTCAACCAGGGGACCGTCAAGGAGTAACGGCCCTTAACCCTGAGTTAGGGCTCCAACCTGCCTGCCTAGGAGAGTCATGGCCTCCCTCGAACTCATCTCGCCGAACAACGTCACCGCTAATGCGATGATGAGAACAGTCGACATGATCCGCTCGCAGGTTCACTCCCGCCGGCCCGCGCTGGTCGCGTTCTGTGTCGGCACTCAGATCAACGGTGCTCCGCACCTGGGCACCTCCCTGGTGCAGGCCGCCGCGTTCCTCCTGGCCGCCGCCGCCCGCAAAGCCTTCTCCGTCGAGGCCGTGGTGCGCTTCGGCGCCCTGGACAACGCCCCCTACGACATTCAGGCCGACCCCGACACCCGGCACGCCTACCAGATCACCTACCACCACGCCCTCGGCGCCGGCGGAGTCGCCAACCTGATCGACAAGAACTACCGCGACTTCTTCAACGCCCTGGCCGGCGCGACCGGTGTGGACTACGAGATCGAGACCTACACCGCCCAGCAGCAAACCCCGGCATTCCGCGCTGAGTTCCTACGGACACTGCGGCACCTAGACGCGATCCGCTGGGCCCTAGCGCCGTCCCATGGTGTCGTGCACCTGCGCCTGCCCTGCCCCTCATGCGGGTGGGCGGAGAAACGCGCCGAGCGCACCAAACTGGTCCGCCTCGACGACGCCTCAGCCACCCTGACCGCGGTGTGCACAGATCACGGCGAGTACGAGGTGACCATCACACCGGAGAGCGGCCCCTACATCGACCTGGCCACCCTGTACCGCAACCTCGTCAAAGAGCGGGTCCTGGCCACCGAACCCGCGACCTTACCCGTCATGGTGAAGGGCGGAGACTGGGCGCCCGGCTGCCAGCTCGTCGACACCGCGTTCGCCGCCCTCCACGGCATCCACCCGCCGGCGCGTATCTTCACGCCGATGGTCCTCACCGACACCGGGGCCAAGCTGTCGAAGTCTTTGATACGGGATCGGAAAGTTCCGCCGCCACCCGGCGCGCAACCGTGGATGCTGGACGCCACAGCCTGGCCTGGCAGCATCGAAAGCTACGCCGACGCCATGGTCAGACTGACCCAGCTCATGCTGTCCACCCCACGCCACTTCTACCGCTCCTACACGACACCGGAGATCAACCGCCTGATGAGCGCTTACCCCGCTTCCGCAGCCGCCGGCCCACGCGCCCGCAACATGAACCTGTACCGGAGATACTTCGACCTTGTCGCCTCCGGCCGCAAGACGATCGAGGTGCGCGTTGAGTACACCAACCTCCGCGACCTCGCCGCGGGCGAGCACATCCGGTTCTCCTGCGACGACGACACATGCCTGGTCAAGGTCGAGCGCGTCGCCCGCTACGCCTCCTTCGAAGAGATGCTCGACACCGAAGGGCCGACCAACGTCAACCCGGACAGTCCCCGCGATGAGCAGTTGGCCAACATCCGCCGCATCTACGGCCCGGAGAAGGAAGCCTTGGGCGTCCTCGCTATCCAGATCGCGCGGGTTGAGTAAGGCAGCACGAAAAATACGCCCCGCCGCTCTCCGCGTGGAGAACGACGGGGCGGATGTGGAACCCGGACCTCGCCGATGTCCTGACACGCCCGCATCGCCGTGTTTACCGTGGCTTCATGACCCCCGACGGCTTAGAAACGTTGACATCCTCCCCTTCCTGAAGGGAGGGGATTCCCAGGGTTGCCCCAGGGGTTTCCTGTTTCATCGGGCCGCGCCTCCCCGGAAGACTCCGGGGCTGGTCTTACCGGCCCTCCACAGGCGTTTTACCTCTCGGCCAGCCCGGCCGCGAGGATGTTCTTCGCCGCGTTCACGTCGCGGTCGTGGACCGCCCCGCAAGAGGGGCAGGTCCAGGTCCGGACGTTCAACGGCATCTTGTCGTTCATGTGCCCACAGTCCCGCGCCGAGCACAGCTTGGAGGACGGGAACCAGTGGTCCACGGCCACTAGCGTCCGCCCGTACCAGGCGGCCTTGTACTCCAACATGGTCCGCATTTCCCGCCAGGAGGCGTCAGAGATGGCGCGGGCCAGAGAGTGGTTCTTGACCATGTTGCGGATGGTCAGGTCCTCGATCGCGAGCGTTTGGTTCTCACGCACCAATCGAGTGGTGACCTTGTGCAGGAAGTCCCGCCGCCGGTCGGTGATGCGGGCATGGGCGCGGGCGACCTTCAGCTTCGCCTTGGCCCGGTTCGCGCTGCCCTTGGCCTTGCGGGCGAGAGCCCGTTGCGCCTTGACCAGCTTGTGCCGGTCTCGGCGCTCGTGACGCGGATTGGAGATCTTCTCCCCGGTCGAGAGGGTCAGTAGATGACTCAGCCCCGCGTCGATTCCCACTTGAGCGCCCGTGGGCGGGAGCGGGGCAATCTTCTCCTCGATCAGCAGGGACACAAACCAGCGCCCGGCCGCGTCCTTCGACACGGTCACCGAGGACGGCTTCACACCCTCAGGTAGGGGGCGCGACCAGCGGATGTCCAGAGGCGTGTCCATCTTGGCCAGCTTGAGCGCGCCGTTCCGGAATGAGAAAGCGTTGTTCTGGAACGTCGCCGACGCTCGCGACTTGTGCTTGGACTTGAAGCGCGGATATCCGGCTCGCTTGGCGAAGAAGTTGCCGAACGCTACCTGCTGCTGGCGAAGTGCCTGTTGGAGTGGCACGTTCGACACCTCGCGCAGGAACTCCAGGTCTGGGTCCTGCTTCCACGCGGTCAGCCATTTAGCTGTGTCCACGTAGGAGGTTGAAGCCCCATCGTTGGTGTAGCGGCGGTTGCGTTCGGCGAGCGCCTTGTTCCAGACCAGCCGAACGCAACCGAACGTGCGGTTCAGTAGAACCGCCTGCTCGGTGGTCGGGTAGAAGCGGTACTTGTAGGCCCGCTTCATGATTTGGGACATGCTTAACATGATATAGAATGATCATGTTAAGCATGTCCCGTTCTGGCTTATCTCCGCCTTGAAGGACAGAGTCTGCGGCCTTTATGGACTTGATCAATAGTTCCGGCCCCGGACGATGTCCTGACGCGCCTACACGGATCTGTTTACCGTGAACGTATGACCCCCGACAGATCCGAAACGATCACGTACACGACGCCCCGCGGCAGCAAAGTGACGCTGCCCTTCCTCACCGTCGAGCAGCGCGACGCAGCGGTAGAGAACCTCTCCCCGGCAGCCACCCCTCCCGAGCCTGTGACTGCGGGCAAGGAGACGTGCTCCAACTGCGGTGGCGCAGGCGGGTACAACGAGCAGCGCACCCAGAGGACCGCAAGCGGCGGCTCTGTCGTCGTCACCGTGTGGGTGTCGTGCCGGCCATGCAAGGGCAGCGGCACCCGGTAGACGCGGAAACGCCCCGTCGCTCTCCGCGAGGAGAACGACGGGGCGTTCGCATGTTCAGTCCTTGGCCGCTGTTTGGAGCGCCATCCACGCCGCGTGCCGGTCGCGCCGCGGCTCGTCCTGCTCCCACCACGAGTGCCGGTTCAACGCCTCCAACGCATCCAAGCGGGCCCGGCGAACAGCAGCCAACTCTTCCTTCTGCTCGTCCGTCATCGCGCCTTCCAGGACCTCCTGAGAGGACGGCAGAGTAGCGATCACCTCGTGCACGCGGGTGTCTGCGGCGAAGTAGGCACGCTGTGCGTCGAGTAGGTCTTCCGGAAACTCGTAGTCGGCCATGCTCTCCCCCAGGTGGTGCGGTACCCGGAGGATCCTACGAGGGGCGTCGTGAAGGGGACGAAGCGCCCCGCCGGTCAGCGCTCGTGGCCGGGAAACACGAAAAAGCGCCGCCCTCCCGCTGGGAAGGCGGCGCTCTCGTGTACGTGCTAGTTCGCCTTCGTTGTCACGGCGGGGACGGGAGTCGGGGTTCCCTCTCCCCCGGTTGACGACGAGGACGGCGTCGGAGTGGGAGTCGGCGTCTGGGTGGGAGCCTTCGGCGGCGCCTGCGTCACCTTGCAGTCATACGCGGCGATCGCGTACCCCGGCAGGAGCTTGCAGGTGGTCCACACGGGGCCGACCTTGTAGGCGTAGATGGCGGGGAGTCCGCCGTCCTTGCCATTCGCTCCGGGGGCTCCAGCAGGCCCGGTGGGACCGGCAACGCCGGGAACACCGCGCGGCCCCTGGGTACCAGGGTCGCCCTTCGGTCCCTGCGGGCCCTGAGGCCCAGTCGCGCCGCGCGGACCCTGCTGGCCGGGACCGTTCACCGTGGTCTGGCCCTGGCCGCCCCACGAGAAGGAGAACTCGGTGGTGCGGCACTTCGCCGAGGCGTTCACGATGCGCGCGTAGCGGGTCTTCTTGTTGACGCAGGCGTACACCACGTCGCCAGGCGCCGTCTGCGCAGCTGAGGCGGTCGTGACGCTGGACAGGCCGGTCGCGAGGACAGCGGTGACCAGTAAGGCGGCAGGCGTTCTGAGACGCATAAGTGGCTCCAGGGAGGGATGAGATAGCCGTGGCGCGGCTGCACCAGATTGGCAGAAGTAGGTTCTTTGGACCGGGCCAATAGGCATTTGTTGCGACTATTCGCGTATGCGGCTTACGCGTGCCGTGTCCGGTCTGGAAACGAAGAACGCCCCCTCGTCCGGAGACGAGGGGGCGAACAGGGAGCCTCGGCTTAGCTGGCCGCACCGCCGAGACCCCACCACCAGTATGGCGGACGGGCGAGTTTGATCAGTTCATTTCGCTGCGGCGAAGAGTGATCAAACTGGCAGCGTGCGGAACTCCGCGCCGCGCTTCCGGTAGTGGTCGGCGACGAACCTCTCGTCTTTGCCGATGCTCCACCTCGCGATCGGCGCGGCGTCCACGACCCGCCCGTCCCGTGTGGCGATCCCGAACGTCGCGTGGGGTAGGCTCACCCACACCCAGCGGGTCACGCTGACCTCCCGCGAAGTTGAAAGGGGCCGAGCGGCCACTCGGCGACTCGACCCCGTAAGTGCCCTGCCTGGCCCCGACCTTCCAGCCGGGACGTGAAGCCGCACCAGGCAGAACAGCGAACGCTCCCCGCGAACCTCTGGCCGTAGACCGGCGGGCGCCCGCCGATCCTGGCCGTGTGAGGCATCTACGCGGATGCGTCCACTGCGGCTACGTGCAGGAGGACGGAGTTGAACCGCCACAGCCGAAGCGTCCGGGTTACAACCGAATGAGCTCACCACGTGCTCAGCCCCTGCATGTGGGTTCAGCCACGGCTTACGCTTGCCGACCAGTCTCGAAGACTCGCGGGGCTTCTCACCGTGGCCGAACCCATCTCGACTATCCCAGAGGGAAGAGGTGGCCTCCACCTCTTATCGCCGAGTGATCCCCGCCAGTCCCGGAGGACGACGAGGAGCGACCGCGGTCAGGCTACTGCTGCGGCTCAACCGGGGTCTCCGGCTCCTGCGGAGGCGCCACAGGGTACTCCGCGTCCAGACCCTCCAGGCCAGCCACACGGGCCTCCAGTGCGGACAGGTCCACCTCCGGGTGCTCAGCCTTGATGGCCTCGATGTCGGAACGGATGCCGTCCACGGCAGTGTCGATGCGCGCGACGAGGTTGTTGAGGTCGTCCTGCTTCGCCATGATGATCTGCACCTTTCGGATGAGATGAGACTGCGACCGCTCGATACGAGCGATCCCCTCGTTGATGAGGTCGAGGTCCTGGATGAGGTTGCGAAGGAGCCGCCAGAAGCGCACCCGTCCCACCTCCTAGGCGGCCAAGTTGTAGGCGTTCTTCGGCACGGACGTCTGCCGGATGAACACCGCGACCAGCAGGCCCACGAACGACATCAGGCCCGCGGTCTGCTCAGCGGTCGCCGACCAGCCGAACACGACGGCCAGCGAGATGATCGCCTGCGCGAAGCCGAGGATCGCGGCCTTGATGCTGCCGCCGTTGTCGACGCTGCGGGTCGAGAACGCCACCCACACACCGGCGGCGGCCATCACAGCGGCGTTGACGAGCACGACCTGCTGATCCGACCAGGGCAGCCAGAAAGCCGCCGCCATCTGAACCGCTGACGCGACGAGAGACGCGTACAGAGCCGGTTCGCCGGTGGCCTCGTTGTTGGTGTTCATGGCCCCTCCTTGGGGGTCGCCCGCCGTCGCGGCGGGAAGTCGGGTGCCCGGGTGTGGGCATGAAAAAAGCCCTGGCCGGATCGGCTCAGGGCTTCGTCTGGGGAGGCTCGTCGTCCTCAGGGGGTGGTTCGGGCTCCGGCCACAGGGCGGAGAGTCGGGCGAGGTGCGGCCACACGAGGGCGTGCAGGACGTCCACGGCTACGCCGGAGGGCTCGCCTCGGAGACGACGTCCAGGCGGACGGTAACGCTCTCGATCTCCGAACGAATCCGGCCGATCAGCGCGTCCACATCCACTGCTCCGTCCCTGGTGGCCAGGGCGTCCGCAAGAGCCTTGATGGTCGCGTTCTGCGCCTGCACCTGCGCGCTGAGAGCATCGACCTGCCCGCTCACCTTGCGCAGCCACACGCCATGGTTGGTGAGGACCGTCGCCGCCTGCCACTCGGGCTTGTCCGCACTCCCGTAGGGAACCTTGATCCGGCCGGTCCACACATCCTCAGCGCTCACGTCGTCCTCCTCGCTTGGTGATCTAGTGAAGGTGCCGTTCCGCACGAGGGCATACAGCCGATCGCCTGGACAGCTCGTACTGAAAAAGTCCCGGTGGCCCTTCACCGCGGCAGCCATGCCCTTGCCCATCAGCCAGGCGCGGAGCTGGCGAACCGCGTCGATCTGCGCGGCCGGCGGATCCTCCCCCGGGCCGGACATGAGGGTGCACGAGTACCAGGTGCTGTTACCGCCGGGCTGGGCCGCCTGCACCCGGTCAAGGCCTCGGCCCTCGAAGACCTGACCGTGCGGGCAGCAGCCGAAGCTATAGCCCACGTCCACCCAGCCGCGGTTCGCTCCCATGTGGAACTTCCGCGTGTTCTTCCAGTAGGTGACGCACGCCGAGTGCGGCTTTCCCGCCAGCCCCTGATCGGACCCGTCGTAGTGGATGACGAGGCCTTGTCGTGGGCGAGCAGGACCGGCAGCGGATGGACCCCAGCCGAACGCGTCGCGCTGCACGAACTTCACGGCGACCCCCCTCGGTGGATGATGTGCTCGTCGGGTTGCAGTCCGGCGGTGATGATCTGCTGACGCAAGTTCGCGATCATGCGTTCCATGTAATCGATCCGGGATGACATCTCGGCCATCTCCCGCTGCGCGTCCCGCAGCTGGTCACGCATCTCCTGCGAAGAGTTTCGCTCGCTCAGTAACTTCTCGCTGATCTTGTCGAGCTGCTCCTGGGTCCGCTCATGCTGGGTACGGACCCGGTCGAGTTCCTCGCGGAGCTCAGTGATCGCGTGGTCGTAGATTTCCTTGGCCCGCTGAAAAGCTTCGGACTCGACGCGGGCCCGCTCCGTCGCCGCAGTCTGCTCAGCGACTCGTTCATTGCTCTGAGCCGTGACCTTGTTCGCCTTGACACTGGCCCGGCCGGCAATGATGCCGGTTACCGCGGTACCGATCAACGCCAGTACCGCCGCAGCTATCGCAACAGTGTTACCTGGCGTCCAATCCTGCGTCGGCGTCATCAACAGGGTCAGCATCGCGTTCAGGGTGCACCGCCAAAGGAGTAGGAAGGGCGACCGGTTCAGGCCGCTCGGGGACTTTCGCGATCACATGCACGACCCTCGCGAACACGAGCCAGATCACCACTGACCACCACGCTTGCGGCACACCCCACACCCACGCCCCGATGTGCACCAGAGACCAGCCGACTTTGAGCATGCTGGCGCCGACGAACGCGTACTGGTCAGCGAACTGGAACGCCTGCACCAGGCACAGAACACCCACAACGCCCCAGATCGCACCCCACACAGGAAGCGGCAACACCGCAGCGAGAAACTGCGTCGTCGGCGAGGCGAGCGTCTCCTGCGACGGGAACGACAGCCGGTAGCACTGAACGAGATCGATCAGCGCGAGCGCCAGCAGAAACTCTCCGCGGACGCCGACACGATGTCGGACCCGGCACAGCCATGTGGGGCGAGTGGGCACGGCGAAGCCTTCCTGCGGAGGGGCAAGACGAGAGGCGAGATAGGTCAGGTGGAGAGGAATCCAGCAGCGCGGAAGCTGTTCATCAGCGCGAACAGTGCGGCGTATAGCTGGTTCAGGTCAGCGACGACCTTGTTGTAGTCCGTGGATGTCGGGTTCGCGCCGATCGTCGTTGCCGTGGGAGGCGCCGGGTTACTGACGGCGCTGGCTTGGTCGGGAATCGACTGCAGGGCTCCGCTGGCCGACAGCGCGTACAGGGTGTTCTCCTGCGCGAACAGGTGCACACCGTTGGCCGGGTTGTCGGGGGTGGGCATGTTCGGCAGGATCCAGCCTGCGCTGGCCGTGGTCAGCGGACGTCCCTTGGCGAGCGATGCCTGGTCGACGGCTCGCTGGATGTTGCGGATGTCGGCCAGCAGATCCGCAGGGAACCTATCCATCGGGGGTCTCCTGTCCTTCCAAGACGAGGTCGGCTTCTTCGAGGCCGGATTGGCGGGAGACGGGCGTGATTTTCATGCCGATGATGCGGCGCTCCCGCACTTCTCCGGCGTGCCATTCGTTGGTGAGGAAGATGCGCGCCTTGTCGCCGAGGTCGTTTGGGGTGAGCGTTGGTTCCGCGCCCAGGGCGACGGTGATCTGATCGACACGCAGCACGCCTGGTGCGACGCTCGCCCAGTAGGCGGCGTAGTCCTCCAGCGTTTGCTGGATGGTGACGCCTTGCCGGTAGATGGTGCGGTCGATCCTGGGCCACCCTGCGGCGAGGTGGGCGGTGGCTTCGTGGGCGGTGGAGACGAGCGGCACGGACTGGGTGGAGGCGTCGGCGTCGGTTTGGGGTGCGTCGCCGCGGGCCCGCCACCGGGTTGCTCCGCGCAGCGCGTCGTGCTCCTCAGACCACTCCAAGATTTCGCCGCCGTTGCGGGCGTCGGAGTAGACGTGGCGGACGTCTGCGGCGCCGAGACGGGGGTAGCCCCAGACCCATTGGCGTTGGAGGGTGCCGTCCACCACCGCAATGTTGATCATGTGTTCGAAGCCGCCATCGACCTCCGCCAGCTCCCGCAGGCGTTGCCCGTAGGAGGCGCGGTCGGAGTCGAGGTAGGTGCGGTCGCGCAGCATGCCCGACGTGCCCGCCTGCAGTTGCAGGCCGATGTTCGCCCGCGGCTGGCCCTGCATGTGGTTCAGCAGCTCACGGGCGATCGCGATCTGGTCGATCTGCGTGTACGCCAAATCGTCTTGCAGCTCCACCGACAGCAGGTACGCGTCCAGGGTGGAGCCTCTCAGCGTGATCGCCGGGGTACCTCGCCGGGACCGGGAGGGGCGGGCTCCGGTGATCCAGTACTCGCCCCACGGCTCGCCTGCCCGGATGACGTCGCACACGATGACGCCCGGCCCGGTCGTAAGGACTGAGGGGTCAGACGGGATGATCTCCTGGGCCAGTGTGCGAGCCTGCCGGTTCGGGATAGGAATGGTGCCCGTGAAGCTGCCCGGCTGCAGGATGCGCTTATCGAACGCCACCCCAGCCAAATCGATCTCGCCCAGGAAAACGCCGTCCATCAGCCGCCGGAACACATACCGGTACCGGCCCGACCCCCGCCCGGGAGCGAACGGCGGATACACCACCGGCGGCGGAGCATCGCCGCCGGTGCTGGAACTGGAGCCGATGGAAACGCTGAACCCGTGGTGGTAGTCCGCGCCGGACGCCGGGTTCGCGCCCCAGTCCGCGGCCGGAACCAAAGTCGAGGACGACAGTGCTTTCGACGCGACCGCCGCAGCGACGAATCCAGGCGCGTCCTGGGCGGTGACGAGCAGCGTGTGGCCTGCGGGCTCAGTCCACGTAAGGGCGTTGAGGTCACCGGCTTGGGCCGCTATGTAGCGCAGCAGCAGGTCATCTGCGCCGTTCGGGGTGAGCGGCGGCGACGTGAGCGGAGTGCCCTCGTTGCCTGCGACTTTGGTCGCGACGAGGTTACCGTCGGGGTTGCGGACGCAGACGACGATGACGGTGCCGTCGTTGGCAGTCTGAGTGATGCCGTAGGCGTCGGGCTCAACCCCAGTGACTTCCTTGGCCCACGTTTTGGTGACGAGGACGCCGTCGAACTGCAGGCCGCCCAGCGGTTCCCATCCGCCGCCCGTGGGGACTCCCATGGAGGCGGCGGTGCCGTCGCAGGAGTGCCACATGACGAGGATGTCGCCGGTCGCGACCCCGGCAGGGGCGGCGACGGTGAAGTTCGCCGCGCTGGAGACGGCTTTGGAGGTGGATCGGACGGTCGCCGCCACACGCCACCCCCCATCGGGTTACAGGTGGGCGTGGCGCCACAACACGTTGGCGAGTGACAAGCCGCTGCTGGTTTCGAAAGCGATGTCGCTCGTGCCGGAGCCGAGGACCCAGTCCTGCACCGGGACGCTCGTGCCGGTCAGGGAGGACATGCGGTTGACGCCATCGACGGTGACGGTGCCGGCGTCGGGGTCGATCTCCAGCAGCTCATCTGCGCCCACGGTGAGGTCGAATTCGATGACCCTGCCGAGGGTGTGGTTGGTGAGGATCGGGTGAGGTGCCGGCCCCGGTATGCGGATCAGCGGGTGGGTCGCGGCGTTACCGGAGTTGGAGACGGACACGCCGCCGCCGTCCGGCACGACGACGGACTGCAGTTCCAGCCCGTATTTGCGGGGGTCGGAGCAGGCGATCAGGACGCTCACCGATGGCAGGCCTACGGAGTAGTCGCCGTCCATGCTGGTGTCGCGGTCCACGATCGCGCCGTAGGCCAGCAGCGGCTCGCCGTAGCCGCGGATCACCAGCGGCCATTCGGTTTCGTCCTCGAGGAGGCCGGTGACTGCGTCGAGGTCACGCAGCAGAGAATCAACCTGGGTGGGGTCGCCTGCGGATTGGATTTGCAGGCGGATCGTGACGAGCCGTTGCTGCGCCAACCTGCGTCCTGGCCACGCGCCATGCCGTGAGGGGCGCTCCACGTTGAGGTTGTCGATGCCGGGCAGCCCGGTCCAGCCGTCGATCTGCCGCACCCGGACGTTCGTGCCGGTGCCCCACAGGACACCGTTCCACTCGACTTGGCCGACGTCGTTGATCTGGTCGCCTGGCTGCGACGGAACGGTGGGGGTGAACGCGGGGAACGCCCACTCGGTGGAGAACACGCCGAGGGGGAGGGTGACCCCGACCTGCGGTGCCAGGGCGGGAAAATCCCACGAGGTGGAGAACGCTCCAAGGGAGACGTTGATCGACGGCGTGACCACCGTCAAGCTGGGGAATTCCCACGAGGTGGAGAACGAGCCGAGCGGCGCCGTGGTGTGAACCGATCGGCTGGGCGGGCCAACCTGCCGGATAGGTGCTGGAGATCCGCGACCGAACCGAGCCACGCAAACCCCCTATTACCAGCGCGAGGCGCGGTGGATTGCTGTTGCGGCGATCAACGTGGAGCGGGGTGGTGGATCCACCGCAGGACCAATCGGCCCCTCATCGGACACCGCGAAATCGTCGAAATAGGAGATCGCGGTGGTGCCGCTGAGACGGATCACCTCTTGGGTGGCGACAGCACCTGCGAGGTTCGTTGCGGTGCTCGCGGTCGCGGTCGGCGTGTCGGAGTCCGCGTCGTTGTACAGCCACGCCTCAGCGCCGGTCGTGGTGGAAAACCGGGCCTCAATCCGGATCCACTGGTTAAGGGCGATCGCGCCGGCCATGTTGACGGTGGCGCCACCACACACCAAATCCAGGTTGCCGTTGACTTTGGTGTTGAGCCCGCCTCGGTACGTGCCGGAGGCGTCTACGGCGTCCCACAGCCTCACCAGCGACTCAGCGGCGTGGTTTGGTAGCCACGCATATACCCGAAGGTAGAACGCCGACGACGACAGCTCGTAGCCGATCGCAGTGAACGACGAGGCCGGAAACCGCGCTGACAGGGTGCCGCTGTGAGCTTGGGCGTTGGAAAACACCGGGGCGCCGTTGACGTGGCCGAGCGCGGCGCCAGACAGACCGCCAGAGTTTCCGGTGGTAATCGTCGTGGAGTTCGTGCCGCCATTGAAATTATTGGCCAGAACCGTCATTAGTGGCCTTCGCGCCAGTACACCTGCGCAGTCACCGGCACCGTCGCCGTAGCTGTGACAGTCAGGCCCAGGCGCCCGGAGGTGGGGACGACGATCTCATCACCGAGCGGAATGTATTCGGCCATGCCGGTCTGCGGGTGAATCTCCTGCGTGAACAGCAGATCCCCGCTGGTGGGCTCGGTGCCGGAGAACGTGATGTTCGCCGTCGCGGTCGCCGTTACCCCGGAGGAGTCGACGGAGGCAACGGTGGCGGTGCCGCCGCTGGTGCCCGCCGTGGTCTGCCGCACGAGGCGGATCCGGATCGGCTCGGCAACCGAGCTGGTGCCCTTGCAGGAGATGCGGATGCCGTACACGCCGAGACGCTGCGAGGATGCGGCGACGATCTGTAGGAGTGTTTTGGTGGATGTGCCGGAGGCGACGCCCTCGACGGCAGCGGTGTATCGAGCCACGTGATCGGCCCCTTTCAAGCAGAAAGCCCCGCTCGGTGGCGGGGCTGAGAAGGTGAACCGTCAGGTGGAGACGAGGTTGGACTGGGCGATGCCATCAGAGTGCAGAGTTAGGGAGAATGTCCCATCCTGGCTTGAGTACGCTTGCCCGAAGTTACGGAAAAGAACAGCTCTATTACTCAGCGACGCTGCGTAAATGAGGCAGCCCTTCGCATCCGGAATCGTGGACGACGACCACGACACGTTCGCGAAATCCCACCGCACCCACCCATCAGCCGACGGGTGCTCCTCGAACACCACCGACGTCAACGCGATCCCGCCCGCGGTGTAGCCGGCGCCGGCAACCTCGCCCGAGTTGAACGGCGCCGACCCGTACGCCGGGTTCGTCTGCGAGAAATCCACCGTGATCGAGTCTTGGAACAACGCCAGTTTGAACGCGCCCGCCGACCCATCCGAAAGGTCCAACGCGACGTCGTTGTTCATCGCCTTCACGAACGTGTCGACGAACCAGCCATCAGCAACAATCGCCACGGTCAGCCCCTCAGCCGGATCTCAACGTCACGGCGGCCGTCGCCGTGCTCACGCGTCATGTGGCCCAGCTGGTCGACGGTTTCCTGGTAGAGGACACCGTCGGGGCGGCGCTTCGTGGACCGTTGATCGCGGGTCGCCCACGTGCGGCCCTTCGGGAGGACCTGCAGCGTTTTACGGCGCAGCCACTCCCCGTAGGTCAGCCCGGAGGCCGGGTCGTATTCGGACACGCCGAACCGCCTCTCGTCTGGGAAAGGAAAGGCCCCGAGCAGAACAGCTCGGGACCTGGAAAAGCGTGGAACAGGCTGGGAAATGCGGGTCAGCCGCGTTCGCCGATCTTGAACGACAGGCGGGTGGCGACCTCGTCAGCGCTCATGTGCTCGGTCGTGTTGAAGTTCTCGATGTTCAACAACGGACCCGACGAAGCAGCGGAAGTCTGCGGCGGAGGCGCCCACCCTGACTGCGACATCTGCACCGGCCTGCTGGTCGTAGACCAGTTACTGCCGCCGGACATCACCACGCCGGACCCAGCGGCGCTGGTATGACCGGCAATGGTGTTCAACATGATCTTCTTCTGCTCGGCTGCGGTCTTCGCACCCGACGAGCGGGGACTACGCTCATCACCCTTCGACCCCGTGCCGCCCTTCGCATCACCAGACGCCGCAGCTGAGATCGCGTCCCCGAGCAGGGTGACCGCGTCCGTCAGCGGCGGCACCTGCTCAGCGATGACCTCACCCCACCCGGTCACCTCACCTGCGAGATGGCCGGTGATCTCCCCCACACCAGTCAACGATTGGGTTAGGGTGCCGGCGTCTCCGAGAGTGGCGTCCAAAGTCGACGTGGCCCCGCCGAGAGACCCGGTCAGGTCCAGCGCGGTCGTATCCAGGGCGGAGCGCAGCGCATCGATGCCAGTGACGGTCACCATCGCCGCACCGCCGCCGGAGAACGAACCTCCGCTAGCGCCGCTGGTGGAGCCTGCGGTGTTGACGCCGACCTTCTCCGGCACCACCGCCATCCCCATGATCCCCGCAGCCTCCTGCAAGATCTTCAGGCCGCGGTCGCGCTTTCCGGTGGAGAGCGGGATGTAGGCCTCCATGCCGGCTTCGCCGAACACGACGTCCGGCCCAGCCCTACCGGAGATCATGTACGGAGAACTAGCGATCATCGCCGCAGGAGACGAGCCCAGCGAGCGAATACCACCAGAGGCCATGTACTGGCGGCCATCAGCGTTGTAAATACCGCCGTACGCCCTCGGCGCGGCCGGCGCCCTGATACCGATCGGCAATTCAAGCTTGATGCCCAGGAGCTGCTTCGCGAAGGCGTACGCCTTGTCCAACGCCTCCTTCGTATCAAGCTCGATCTTGACTTGCTTATCTTTGAGTTTGTCCAGCTCAGCCTTGAAGTTCTTCGACCCGCCAGCAGCCTTATCCGCCATCTCACGGGAGAGGCCGAACTTCTCCGCCAGCTGGTAGACCTGCTCCTTCGCCTCCGCTGACTTGCCGGCCAACTCCATCAGCCTGGGTAGCTGCTCCGCGACCTTGATCGTGGCATCGCCGGTCCGCCCGGACAGTTTCTCCTGAGCCTCGGCACCCGTACCGACCTTCTCCAGGTAACCGCTGAATGCCTCACGCGCCAAGATCACGGCGTCGCGTTGCTTGTCGGTCATCTGCGTGTTGAAGTCAAGCTTGCCGCTCGACGCTTCAATCGCTGCCGCCGCGTCCCGGTATGCGGTTTCCATGTTGCGGACCGCCTGCAGAGCGTCCGTACGGGCCGCGAAGGTGTCCAGCGACGCTTGGAGCCCATCGACCTTTTGCTTCGCCGCGTCGATGCCGCCGGCCGCCTCGTTCGAAGCCACGCCGGCAGTAGTCATGGCCTGCGAATACTGCGGGAAGACGTCCTTCAATGCTGACACCGGGACGCCCATTGCCTGGGCTTCCTTGGTCAGCCGCGCGAAGGCTTGCTCAGCCTCACCCGCCCGGCCCGAGCTCACGAGATTCGCGAGCTCCTGGTCTATGAACCCGATCTGCTCAGCCGACTTGTCGAACTCCGTCGTGCCGAGCGTCACCGTGTTCATCAGCCCCAGGTATGAGGACTTAAAGCTCTCCAATGGGCCTGGGTTCGCCAGTCGGCTAATGGCCTCCCGGAACGACTCGCTTGTTCCACTGGCACGCCCGAGCGCTTCGTCCCATGAGCCGACGTCCGTGACAACGGCGCCGAGGGAGTCGCCCCACTGTTCGGCGAGCTTCCCACTCAGTTGCCCGGTCTTCGCAAACTCCGTCAGCTCGGACGACATCGCTCCGAGTTTCGTGTCCAGACCGGTGAGCTGGTTGTCCAGCATGCCCAGTCCAGTCGTTACTGCCAAGGCTCCAGCCGCAGCTCCGCCCAACTCTCCGAGGCCCGCAAGCTTGCCCTTGTTGCGGGTCGCGGCATCGCCGGCCTTGTCGATACCGCCAGCGAGGGTGGACCACACACCTGCTGCTGCGCTGACGGCCTGGTAGCCCTTCACCGCGACGATCAGTCCGCCGATAGCGAGAGCCACCGCTTCGATCTGGCCAGGTGAGAGCTTGTTGAGGTTCTCGGCCAGCAACACGAATACACCCAGCTTGAGGCTCATGCCAAGCTTGACCGCCGCGACGATCAACCCGAGCGCCTTAGCGACCGCTTCGTACTGCTCCGGGGTCATCTTCGCGAGCGCCGCTGAGACGCCCACGAGGAAGTCCAGCAGACCAGCCCCCGGGTCGGACGCACCGGACAAAATGTTCCCGATGGCCGTACCGAGGTTGCCCAGCAGTTCTTGGACCTTGGGCGCGTTTGCCTCCACATAGGCCATGAACTTCGCGAAACCGGTATCCGTCGAGAGACCCTGACCCCAGTTTTCGAACTCTTGAGTGATGTCCTTCAGCCAGGTCATGAGGTCAGCGGTTTTAGGCGCCATCGCTTCGAAGATCCCGGCGACACCTCCGAGGAGGTTGCCTACCGAGGTGCCGAGGCCGTCAATGGCCAGCGGCGCCATCCTGGTCATCGTGTCGAAGAACTCAGTCCACTGCTCGCCCTTGAGGCCCGCGTTGGCCTTCTCCGCGAGCGTACCCAGCGCGAATGCCGACGCCTTGATAAGTGGCGTGCCGACCTCCATACCAGTAGTCAGCAGATCCATGCCGGATCGAATCGTGGGGAAAATGGCTGGCTGGAGGCTCTGCTGCCACTTCTCGTAGGTGTCGGTGAAAGCCTTGATGTCCTTGGCAAGCTGTCGCTCTTCTTTGCTGAGCTTGCTCATCTTGGTCGCAGCACCGCCAGCGGCAGCACCGGCCTGCTCCATGGCCGCCTTCTGCTGAAGCTGCTCGACCCTTAACGCCTGACGAGCGCGAAGCTCGTCACGCTGCGCCTTGATCACAGCTTGCTGCGCTTCGGCCACCTTGCGCTGAGCGTCGCCAATGTCACGCAGAGCACGAGCCGCGTCCTGGCTCGCCTGAGCCGCATCACGCTGAGCAGCCGCAACGCCCTGAGCGGCCTGTGCCTGCGCCTCTCCTACAGCCTGAGCCGCCTCCGCTTCACGACGCTGAGCGTCGATGAGCCTTTCCTTCGCGGCCGTGACCTCATCGCTGCCCTCGACGCCTTTGCGGTCCGATTCGGCCTTTTCCTTGGTGAGGTCGCCGTTGCGTTCACGGACCTCTTCGAGGCGCTGCAGCGCCTCCCGGTAGGCGAGGTCGGCTTCGCGTTTGGACAGGTCCGTGGACTTCGGGTCGGCGTTGATCGCGTCCAGGCGCATTTTGGCGCGCTCGATCGCGATATTCGCACCCTCTTCGTCCAGCGCCCCACGCTTGGTCGCCAACTCAAGATCTTCGATGCGTTCGATGGCCCGCTCACGTGCCCGCGTGAGATCTTCCACGGCCATCTGGGTGGCGCGGTGGGCGTCGGCCAAGGATCGTTCGGCTGCGCTTACCCGCGCGGCTCCGGCAGCCTGCGCCTCACTGACCCGCTCAGCCGCCAGGGCGGCATTCTCCTGAGCCGTTCGGTACGCCTCCTGCGCGTCTCTGACATTCCTCAGCGCATCGCGGACTCCCTGCTGAGCAGTTTTGACCGCCGTAGCAGAGTCCTTAACCCGGTCCTGCGCCTGCGCTAATGACAGCGCCTTGGCCGCAGCCTCAGCCGCCGCCTGGGCAGCCGACTTCATGGCGCCACCCGCACCACCCGCTGCGCTCTCAGTCTCCTTGAGCGCCTCGTTCACGCGGCCAATCGCCGGCACCGCAGCAGCGGCGAAACCTACGGCGCCCAAGCCGGCGGCGGAAAGAGCACCACCGAGCACACCCACGCCGATGCTGATCGTCGCCGCTGCAGGCAGGGACGCGACCGCAGCAGCGACCGCAGCAATGACGAGCAATGCCCGAGAACCATCTGCGGTAATGCTGATATTGGCCGAGCGTCCGCTCATCCGGGACGTCTCAGTGCTGACAGCCCGGATCTGCGCCAGTGCCTGCGCGGTGTCCGCGCGCACCTTCACATCAGCGGAGGTGGCGTTAAGACGCTGCAGATCGCGCTGAATCGCGGACAGCTCCGCTTTGGCCGCGCCGGCATCCAGGTCGACGCCGATCCTGCGACGAGCGTTGAGCTCGTCCAAGCGTCGGCGAAGGTCGGCTACCTCCTGTTGCGCCTGCGCGGTATCAGCATCGACGTCTACCCGGGCGGACTCGCCGCTGATCCGGTCGACCTCTTGCTGGATTCCTCGCAGTTGCGTCAGAGCCGCCCCGATATCAGCCCGCACCTCGAACGAGGCGCCACGCTCAACCTCTGCGAGCTCCCTTTGAAGGGTGGACATCTCGATGAGCGCCTGGGTGACATCAGCATCGACCTCGATGTCCTTCGCAGCCAGCTTCTCCAGCTTCGCGCGGAGCTCCGCGACCTTGATCTCCGCAGGCTTGGAGTTGGCGTCGATCTCGATCTTCGGGAGCTTCTTCGTGGCGTCTTCGAGCTTCTTCCGCATGCCCGCCGCGAACCCAGCGGTCTCGGTGAGCTTGCGGTTGACGCCCGTCAGGTTGCGCTGGATTCCCTTACTGCCCGCTTCGAATTCCGCGATCTTGAGGCGGACTCTGATACTGACGCTGCGCTCCGCGATCGGACTCACCACCTATCAGTTAAGGAATGAGTCGTTATGACGGCGTGCCGGGATGCGGCGTGGGATCATCACCAGCGGATCGGGGGATCTCGGAAAAGTGAGGAGTCCCCGTGGCCTGGAATGAAGTCCTTGCCTTGGCCGCAGCAGTAGGCATCGGCGGGTTTCTCGCTTGGCGAGCAGCCGCCCTTCTGAAGCGATGGGCGAAAGGCGTCGGCGGAGTCGAGCCGCCCGACCTCGTACAGCGCCTGGACGCCAAGTTCAACGGCGACCGCGAGGTCACCTGGCGTCTACGAGGCGGCTTCATCTATCTCGAAGACCTCGTCACAGCCGCCGGCACCAGGGGATATCGCTTCGTAGGTGAGGTCAACGGTGAGGCGATTTTTCAGCGCAACTACTAGCAGTCGCAGGCTTTCTCAATGTGCCTCAGTAGCGCCCCTGGCCGTTTGACGTTGTCTTTCGCCGCGGCGTCCTGCGCCCGAATGAGCGCATCACATGCCTGGCAGCGGGCAGGGGCAGGCACCTTGTAGGTGTGGACCGGCCTACCGTTCGCCATTTCTGTGGTCTCATCCAGTGGTAGACCACACGGGCCTGGACACCGCGTGTTCTGCTCGCGCAGGTAAGCGGTGTGCCAGGCCACGTCTTCCTCTGTCCACTCCGGTTCCCGTGTGGTGACGGAGCGAACCAGTCGGCCTTGCTTGTCGTAGTGGTGCCGCGTGATCTCCCTCGGCTCACGGCCGAGCAACCGACTCCGCGGGATGCGGAGGGCGTGGGCGAGCGTCAGCTCCTCGTGGAGCTCCGCAGAATCCCGGAGGCGGCGGATGAGGAAGGGATGTCATGCTTCACCCTGTTCAGCAGGAATACCTGCTGCCATAGGGTGTCCCACTGGCCCTGGGTGAGGATCTCGTCAACGAGTTCTTCCACTTCGGGGATGCTCATCTGCGGGTCCAGGCAGCATGCGGCGACCGCGGCGATGGGCCCGGTTTCCAGGTTGCACATGCCGCCCTCGGCCTTGTCTTCGGGCCGAGGCGGGTGCTTGGCCATAAGGTCTCGCCACTGGGTGCGCGGTAGGGCGCGCAGCCGGAACACGGTGACCTCGTCTGCCATCTGCTGACGTAGAGCCTCGATCTTCTCGGCGAGGGCCCGCTCCTCTGCGCTCGCTCCGCCAGCCATCGTTCTGGGGCCTTCGGGGCGGGCGCTGATCTCCTCCAGTTGGCGGACGAGGTCTTCGAAGGTGCCTTGCAGGTCACCTGTCAGGCACAGAGGGACTGACCTCTCGGGCAGCTTGGCCTTGGCCTTGATGTCTGCGAACTTGGCCACCTACGCCGCCACGGTGGAGTCGATGTTGTACGTCGAAGAGGCGAACATTTTGATCATGAACTTCTCGTACGACTCACGCTCGATCGGCACCTTACGACGCTCACCACAGGTCACGCCGTACACGTCCACCTTCTGCGATGCCGCATACCCGGTCGTCGCGGCCATGGCCGTACGCACCACCAGGTAGCCGGCGGTGCCGCGGACCATAACCGACCACATGCGGTCAGACGCTGGCGAAGAGTCCCGGTACCCGGTCAGCTCGATGTTCGCCTTGATACGCCCCGGACCTTCGAAGTCCTGAACGGACGCCAGAGTGGGGCCGGTCACCACACCCTCGTCGAACTCGATGCTCAGGCCATCGTCGGTGAGGGTGTTCTCCAGCGGGACAATGCCGACCGCAGTCAGTTCCGCCACCGTCGGCGCGGTGATGGAGGCGATGCTGGGCACGAACGTCACCTTGGTGTTGCCGTCAGTCAGAATCTGGCTCATCGGGGACCTGCTCCTTCAACGTTCTGGGCAGGCCGCGAGGCCGCCTTCCTTGGGGTGGTGGGGGTGCCGGGCTCCTCCGGCGGAGTGGGCTCACCAGAGGTGGGCTGCGCCACGCCTGAGGAGGTGTCGCCAGGGGCAGGCTTGGCGTCCGGTTCAGGGGCAGGGCCGACGATCGTGTAGCCCTCGCGGTGCTCCCAGAACGGCAGCGCGGACTCGTCGATCTCGATCTCACGGGTGGCCGGGTCCCGGACCACGTAGCGGCCCATCAGTGGCGCTCGTAGATGAAGGTGACGCTCGGCGTAGCCGACCACGTCAGCGAGATCAGGCCGTCTGCTGGGTCGATGTACACCGGCAGCATGAGCGCCGCCTTAGTGACGCCCGCCCCCACAGTGATCACCGGGTCAGGGTTGGGCTGCCCGTATGAGTTGTTGCCGACGACGGTGATCGTCGCGGTGATCGAGCCGCCGGAGTCATTGGTGATCCGCAGGATTGCGTTCGTGTCGTAGTTGAGCTTGTCGCCGGCTGCGGCGGTCCTCGGCGTCAAGACCACGCCTGCGGCAGTGATCGGTTCAGCAGTGTAGGTAGCCATCTACGGGCTCTCCTCAAGGCATGAAAAAAGCCCGCACGTGGCGGGCCGGAATGGGTGAAAGATCAGAGTGGATCGGAGCGGCTCAGATACTGAGCTGTGGCGTAGAACAGGCCTGTGCTCGCGTCGTCTCTACGAATGGGTTGCGAGTCCTCTTCGATCGCAGGCCACACTCGGCGACCCGCCACAGTGGGGACTGCGGTAAGCAGGGCATAGGCGACCTTGTCCGCCACCCACATAGCCTGTTCGGGATCGGTACCGACGGATGTGATCTGGTAGCGAAGCTCATCAGGGCCGTTGTTGGTGAGGGTCCGGTGAAATGCCGACTTCATGCCGGTGTCCGGGTACATGACCGCGTACTTCGCCGGTCGAGCATCTGGCGCTTCAGCCCAGTACACGGGGCATGTGGCGCCAAGCGCGGTGTTCAACATGGCCAGCAGGGCTTTAACGAGGGACCGGGACTCAAGCGGAGCGTTCACCGAAGAAACTCCGCCGCGATTTTCTTGACCGCAGCTTCGAACGGCGCTTCGATCCCAGCCACTGCTCGTGCGCCATCGAGGTGCGGCGGCTGAGTCGGGCCGCCGTACTCGAAACCTGCACCCATCCCGCCCTGCGGCAAGGCCGACTCGGGGCCGACCTCCCAATCAGGGCCGTCGAGTACGAACTTCTGCTCAGCCGTGATCGATCGCGGGTAGTGCTTGCCGTGCTCGCGGGCAGTCGACCGGGCGTTCTTCCGCCAGTCTTTCTTTAGCTTTTCCGCGAACTCTTTAGCGACCGGGTATGCCTTCTCCGCCAGCCGGTGCGCGTCGGCTTCAACGTCTGCTTCCAATTTCAGCAGGTCCGAGAAGTCCAGCTCGTAATTAGCCACGTCACCCCTCGTTGTCCTCGACGAGGATCCGCCGCGTTGTTGAGGTGCCAGCAAGAGAGACGCCGATGACTTCGAGGTGTCGGCCGATCAGCCACGCGTCATCGGATGCGGTGACTGTGACCCGGTCTTCGCGGTGAAACTCGGGCTCGACATCCCAGGGGAATCCGACGGTGTATTGGTGCAGGGTGACTTCGTGTTCGCCCCACACCGTTTCGCTGGGTGATCGCGGCTTGACCCGGCAGATACCGGTGTGGATGACAGCCCATGCCTGCACGGTCTCGCCGGTGTCCTCGTCGAAGATGGGGTCACCGTTTTTACGCTCGACCGTGCAGGTGTCTCGCATGAGCTTCAGGGCTGCGGCCCGCCCGCGGGCGAGAACCCCGTCGATACTCATCGGGTCCTCACTGCGTATGCCGAGGGTGGCGACCCGAGGAATGCACGCAACTCAGCCTCCTCGCCCGGCAGAAGACCCGAAGCAGCATCAAGTGCCTCGACCGCGTAGGTCACGGAGTAGTCGTCGATGGATTCGGACCTGACGCCTGCTTCCATGCCGCCGCTTGCCGGCACGGATCCGATCCGGGCTGCGACAGAGCAAACCAGATCAAGGAGCTCGTCAGGGATAGTGGTCCAGCCGTGCGTGTAGGTGACCATGACGTCAGTCGGCCAGCACGCCCAGGCGGGCAGGGTGGTTGTGGGTGAGGTGTTGATGCCGTGGATTCGGTCTCGGCCGTCCCACCGCCATCCCGTCACGGCGGCGCCGCCGTCCTCAGCGAGCTGAGTGACGGACGTGACTGCGGTGATGGGATTGCCGAGCAGCACCGCAGTACCGTCTTCGACCCGCACGCGGACCGTGGACGTGATGCTGCTGATGTGCTGCCTGGCTGCCCGCCGGATTCGGGCGGACGCCCGCCTCAGGAGCGCCTCTGCCTCGCCTGCGGGCAGGGTGTAGCCGAGCCTGACCGCGTCCACCGTTGAGGCGAGCGCAGTCACGGCATAGTCCTCACCGGGAAATGAGTGGTGGTCTCCACCCGGGCACCTCCAGAAGGTTGCCTAGGAGATGATGACCAGCGGGCACTTCGCGACGGCGGTCTGCGTGCCGGTCGTCGCCGGGGCAGTGCCGGCCAGGGAGGACCCGAAGGTGAATCCCGGGGCGAGACTGTTGGTGTGCACCGACGCGGTGGCCGTGACGATCGGCGCGCACCCGATGAGGGTCTGCACCGTGGACGCCGTGGTGGAGGTGGCGACGATGTACCAGCCGTCAGCGGCCACGGTGTACGGGGTTGACAGGGCGAGCTTCTTCGCCGTGTTCGCTGCCCACGCTGCGGACGTCTGGTCAGCGGACTGCGCGATCAGCGCACCCGCGGGGCTGTACAGGGCGTGCCACCAGTTCGTCAGGGTGGCCGCCGCGGTGTTGCCCGACACGAACGTGATGTTCGTGACCACGTCGGTCTTTCGCAGGAAAATCCTGGTGCCGATCGCGACACCGGTACCGGTCGCGGTCAGGTCGCTAGTGCACTGGGTGACGGCGATGTTGCTTCGGACGAACGAGTCCTGGTCCACGCCGGGCAGCGCGTTGTAGGGGTAGTCGAGCGCGGGGCTGTCCGGGACAACGCGCGGGTATCGGCCGAGGGTCGTCACTTGCCGTCCTCCTTGGTGCTCGTGCGGCGGCCGGAGGTGCTGGTCTTCTTGGCCTCCGCGTCCTTGGCGTCCTTGATCTCGTCCGCGATCTCAGACGGGGTGGGCTCGGCCTTCTCAGCGCCCACGGAGGTGCCAGGCGAGTGCTGCAGGTTGTCCGGTCCGCTGCCGGGCGACGAGGCACCCTCGGACACGACAGCGTCCTCGCCCTTGCCTCCGTCGAGCTTCTCGACGCCATAGCCCTTACGCAGGAAATAGTTCAACACCCTCGCCGCAGGGTCGTTGACCAGGCCCTCACCGTGAGCGAACGCGACGCCGGCGACTTCGCCAGTCCAGCGGGGCTCCGGGGTAGTGATCAGGTATCGCATGAAGCCACCTGCTTGTGATTCGGAAGATTCATAATCTTCGACTCTTTTCGAGATATGTGATTGCTGCGGTTAGGCGCTGGATGTCGTCCGCAGCCATGCCGAGCAATGCGTTGCAGTTGTTGCAGAGGAGACCTCGCACGTCGCCCGTGCTGTGGCAGTGGTCCACCACGAGAGGGCGACCGTTAGGAGGAGGTCCGCTACAGATAAGACAGACGCCGTTCTGGGACTCAAGCATCTGGTCGTACTCGTCAGCCGTGATGCCGTACTTGCGCTTGAACCGCGCGTTGCGCGCGATCTTTGAGACGCATGACTTACAGGCGGTGAACCGTCCGTCCCCCATCTTGGGGTTGCGACTGAACTCGGTCTTGAGTTTCGTCTCTCCGCACTTCGTGCAGACCTTGTCAGGCGCTGCAGGGTCACTCTTCCGGTTGAGACGCTCAGCAGGTCCCGGCTCGCCCGTCAACCGCCAGCGGTTGTAGTGCATGACGCACCACCCACGAGCTACGACAGGAGCACCGCAACCAACCGAGCATAAATCGGTACGAGGACTCCTCGGCTTGATCGGAATATCTGCACGTACGTCGCCGTACGTCTTCCACCGGGAGTAGTGCGACCCGCACCAGCCTCGCGCATACGCGAGTGCCTCACAGTTTTCGACGAAGCAGATCTGCCCCGCCGCGTAGGTTCGGCTCGGCTCGGTGGAGCCAGTCTTCAACTGGCGGCGGTAGTGCGCGTTGCACATCCCTCGCCGCAAGCGCTCGATTGCTTCACAGCCATCGACGGCACAGCTACGCTCAGACATGTCGGCCTGCTTTCATCAGGTCGTCCACGCCCCGGGCCTGTTACCAGCAGGTGCCGGGGTTTACTCAATTGTCCCAGGAATAGCGTATTTTCGCAGGTGAACTAGCTGACCTTGACGTTCCTGAACACTCCGCACGCCTTGACGTTGCGCAGCACAGCGGCCACGGGGCCCATCTCGATCTCGCCAGTCTTGACCGCGCCAGGCTCGGTGAAGTCCGGCAGGTAGGTCTCGATCAGCGGCGAGCCAGCCATCGAAGCGCCGTGGAAGGCGTCGAGCCCAAAACTCACGGCGTACAGGTCGGTGAGACCAGTGATGTTGCCGCCGGCACCAACGCCATCGGCGTCGCGGGTCTCGATCGGGATGATCGGGCTGGAGCCGGTGACGCCGTCGCCGATGTCGACGAGGTTCCACGGGCCGTACATCTCGATGTGGCGGCCCAGCGCGTCCTGGTTGGCGGTGTACATGCCGGCCCAGCGGGCGAGGCCACGCAGCCGGGTGATGGACGTGGTGTTGCCGAGGATGGCCTTGACGCCGACGGGCAGCGCGCCGGCGGTGCCGAGGTTGCTGCCGGAGCCGACGCGGGACGGGACGATGCGCGACAGCCAGTCGTCCAGCCGCGACAGGGCGGTCATCGCTTCGGCCTGGGTGTCGACGGTGGACATGGTCCAGTCGACGTAGCCGGTGGAGATGCCCTCCTCGTTGGGGTCGTACTCGGTGGTGGAGTTCGTGAGGATCTTGTCCAGGCCGTCGAAGCCTGCGCTGTCCACGGCGGTGTCACCGTTGATCAGCTCGTCCTGGAACTTGATTTTGATGCTGGTGAGAAGCTCCTGCATCTGGAACGCGATCTCGTTGGTCGCCGCCGGGCCCAGGCGGGCCAGCTTGCGGTCGACATTGAACGCGCCACCGAGGGGCTTGAGGTCCACCGTGTACCGCTGACGGATCGCCTTGTCCGCGTTGAACTCGGTGTTGAACTGGCGGAAGCTCGCCTGGCGCGGCGTGAGAAGCCGCGTGTAGGCGTAGGTGAGGCTGGCGTCTCCGGTCGAGCCGGGGGTGACCACGTCGTCGAAGACGATCTGGTCCATCAGCCAGCTGTAGCGGCGCAGGTTGTCAATGACGGTGTAGTCCACGTCATCCTGGGTGTTGACCTGCGCCTGCGCAAGGGTGACAGGCATTCAGTGCTCCTGATCTAGGTTTTGTTGAGAGCTCGGGACACGGCCTCGTGGACGCTCCCTGGGCGGGGCTGCTTGGTGGGCTTTGCGCCCCCGTCGCCGGATCCGCTGAATCGCTTGCTGCCGCCTTGCGCTGTCGCAGCCAGGTGTGGAGCACGCTGGAGGAGGTCCTCCAGAGCGTCCTGAATCGCCTCGACGTCAGGTTTGCCCGTCTCGTCGAGGAAGTCGTCGGTGTTCTTCTCCCGCATCAGCCGGGACACGGCGTCTGCGGGGTCGATGAAGGTCCGGGTGGCCTTCAGTTCGATCTTGTCGAGGACGCGCTCAGCAGCCTGAGCCGCCTTCAGCTCCGTCTCGACCTGCTCGCGCGCCTCACGCCGGAGCTCTTCCACATCCACCGGCTCCGCCGCTTCCGCATCAGGGACGGAAGCTTTCTTCGCAGCGGGCTCCTTGGGGGTGAGCTTCTCCAACTGCTTGCGGAGATCCGCCATTTCCGCGTCCCGGGCGGCGGTTTGTGCCCTGACCTGCCGCAGAGTGGCCCGCAGAAGACGCGCCTTCTGCTTCTCTGCGGTGAGCGCCTTCTCGCCGGCAGGACCAAGGGGCTTGTCGTCGCCGTCAGCGTCGTCGGCATCGTCAGTGCTGTCGGGCTTGGTCTCTTCGGCGGTGTCGCTGTTGACCGCGTCGGCCAGCAGCTCTTCGGCCTGAGCGTCGTTGTCCTCGGTTGCCGGGGATTCGACGTCAGCGGACGTTGCGTCCTGCTGATCAGCCATGAAGTGGTTCCTTTCGGGGCATGCAGAAATGCCGGTCCCGCGTTGCGCGGCCCGGTCGAAATGCGGAGGGGTTAAGCCTTCAGGGATCCGTCGGCAGCCCAGGTGTCGGGGATGAGATCCGTAAGGTTGAGTTCCTTGGCGCGCTTGAGGATGAAGCGGCGCACCGCGGCCTGGCCCGCTTCGCCGCCCTTGGCGCGGCCGACAGCCTTGATCGCCTTCTCCAGATCGCCGCGGTTGCGGATCGGGAAGCGACCGCCGGGCATCGCGTCGCCTTGGCTGGCTGCGCGCTGGCGCTCACCTGAGGGAATATCAGCCACGAGTTTCCTTTCGTAGGGCGCCATGAGGGCAGGTGAAAGCTCCGAGCCTGCGAGCGGCAGACCCAGACGAGCGGGGTGTGAACTAGGCGACGCCGGACTCAGGCGGACGTTGTGCCCGCTGTGCCATTCGAGGCAGCGTCGCGTCGACGCGTACTCGACGCGTCCAGGTATCCGAATCGCTGAAGAAACTGGATCGCGAGGTCCCGGTCGCCGTCGGCGTCCGCGATGAGCTGTTCCGGCATCGGCCGAACAGTTCGACTACGCCGATACCGCTCGCCCGCGACTTTCTGGAGGTTGCCGAGCTGCCTTCCCGCCGCACCTCGAACTGTTGTGCCTTCGGTAGTGACCAGGCGCCCGCCAGCAGCGGTTCGCATGCCTCGCCGAGCGTTGACGACCTGGCCCATATCCGCGCCCAATCGCAGTGCCTCCGCGCCCGCCTTACCAAAAGCCCGGTCCTGCTCTGCGGAGCTCATTTGCGTGAACAACTGCTCCGGCGTAGCGGACGGATCATCACCAGCACGCCGTGGCATCATCGAGCAATCACAGCGCTCATGGCGTTGGAAACCGGTCGACCACGAGTACTCCCTGCCGGCCAAGATGATGCACCTGGAACAGGCAGGCAGGTTCACCACCCGGACGTAAGTCACCCATTCGCGGGTTGCTGTGATGCCCACGTTCACAGCTCCCCGGCCGGCGTCGGCTACCTGAGTGGATGCGATCAATGCCATGAAGGTCGTCGCCTGCCGCATAGCCTCTTCCGGCTGTTTTCCCGCCGTCAGAAGCCGCTTGAGGAGAATGATCGGTTGATACAGCAGCGACTCCAGCGGACGCCCATCGGAGGCGACTCCCGACAGGGCCGACGGCACCAATGCCCCCATGTCGGCGAGAACGCCTTGCGCTGCCGCCAGTTCCTCCAGATAAGCAGGAGCAGCAGCAGCGGCAGCAAGCTGAGCCTGCATGACCGTCTCAACCATCTGCGGTCCAATCCCAGTCTGCCAGGACCGGGTGAGGTTGTGCTCGTCGAGACGCTTCCACAGGCCGAGCACCGCGGCGATGACCGCGAGGATGATGTTCTTCTGCTGCCTCTGGTACGCGCTGGCGATCTGATCTGGGGTGGCCATGGGCTACCCCCCGACGGTGACCGGTTCCGGTTCGACCGCGAACGGATCCTCGGTGATGCGCGCGGTGGGCGCTGCGGGAAGTTTCGCGCCGCCACCCATCATCACGTTCATGGGGTCCATTTCAGCTTGCGCTTCCACCATCGCCATGACCCGGTCCACCTCAGGCGGCTCCAGGCCGTACTGCTCAGCGATCCACTGCAGCGGGAAGCCCATGGCCTTGAGCTTCATGAGCGCGTCGACCTTCTGGCCGATCGCCCGGAACTGAGTATCCGCCCACATGACCGTGCCTGATCGGCACGCCTTCGCCTTGTCGTCATGCCCTTGAGCGGAGGCGGTGAGAGCAAAGATCTCCCGAATCCCCGAGTTGACATAGACAATCCGCTCACCGGTCTTACTAACGAGTCCGGTCTCCGCCGCAGTCAAGGCCTCTGCGCTGAGATTCGCAACCTTGCCGATCAAATAATGAGGGGGCGTCCTCGTCTGGGCTGCGATGTGCTCGATGGCCCGCTCGATCACGTGGCTGTACGCCTGCAAATCCGCCGCCGGCCACGACCCGATGCTCGTCTTTTCGCCCGTCAGCCAAAGAATCCGCTCCTTGGCCAGCAGATCCAATTCAAGAGGCCGCTCACCAACGATGCGGCCCTGGTCGTCGAGGACCGGAACCTTCGGCACCTCGGATCCCATGACGACACGCTGCGGCAAGCTCGCGAAGTCCAAGGCGTTCAGCAGGTAAGCCCATACGAGGTTGACGGCGTCCTGCATGGCGATCACACCGTCGATATCCGACAGCGGGTTGTCGTCCAGCAGTGTCTGGTTACGCAGCTCGACCATCGGAACAGCCTTCATCGGGTTACCGATCGGCCAAGTGTCGTCCAACTCGCCCTGCCGCGGCTCCCATCCGCCCGGCAACGCGTTCTCCGCAGTCCGAGACGACGACACCACCAGGCCGGCGACGCTGTAACCCGACGTCGTATACCGAGACCTGCTGAATTTCCACACGGCTTTCGGCAGGTACAGCGTCGCGTACTCCATGGTGTCGTCGCCCCACAGCTTCAACGCTGCAGCCCGCGCCCCGGTGTCACTGTCATAAGCGACGATCGCCTGATCAGGCCGCTCCCACGTGACCCGAGGCGTGTCCTCATCCAGCGGGTTACCCCACACCAAGGCGTACGACCTGGCCGCCGCCAGCGTGACGACGAACGCCTCGGACGAGCCGCGCTCGCAATCCGCGGCACGCCACGCCCGCGACAACTCCACATCAGGCTTCTGATCGTCAGAATCGATCCGGATGCCGAGGATGTTCATCCGCTCGGCCGGCGCCGACGCCACGGGCGCGGTCCAGTTGTCGGAGAATCCCTTGAACTGGTCGGCGAAGTAGTTTCGGAACTCAGATGACGCATACGCGAGCTTGTGCTCGCCCCGGTAATACTCCAGGCGCTTCTTCGTCACCTTCTGCCGCAGCCGCAGCTCATCCACGAGCCGGTTCAGGATCTTCACGGCCGAGCGCGCTTCAGACGACATCTCGACCACCGGCAACCCACCCCTATCTTCTGCCTCGACGAGTGGATGAAGCCGTGTACACGTACGAAGTACTCGGCTGAATGACGGTGAACAGGCCCGCGGCCCGCGCGTCCCCCGCTGCCTCGTGGGCAAGAACAGAGCACACCGCGAGGTCGATTTTCTGTGTCTGCTTCGGCTTCGCCAGCACGTACTTCTGGCCGGCGCGAGCCGCTTTGCGGGTGTTCTTGATGTGGACAGACGTGAAGCTGCATCCGTCGTGGTGGAAAGGCGACTCGGATTTCGTGGCGTCGATGCGCAGACGCTCCGCCGCGGCATGCATCTGTACAACCCGGTAGGTAGCCCACCTCAGAACAACTTTTTCGCCGTACTTCTCGACCCAGCCATCGATCTCGGTTTTCCAGTCCGGCGGGTCCGCATACAGGCGTACCACCGTGTAGCGGGACATGAGCTCATCGACCGCTGCGTCCACTTCAAGACGCGGCACCTGGCCATTGGTTTCGGCCGGGTTCCAGATCGTCGGCTTGCGGTCATCGCCGTACACCGGTGTGAACTGGTAGCCGTCGCCCGTCTCCGCGCGAATTCCTGTCCAGTCGTCAACGTCGGATCCATCGAAACCGAGCACGATCGGCGTACCGTCCGGGATCTCGCGAGATTCAACTCGCGCATCCCATGCGTCGCCATCGAGCCAGGAACCGTGCCCGTAGACGATGCGGTTGCCGAAAAACCGCTCAGCTTGCGCAGGATCTCGCTCAAGCAGGTCCGCGGCCTCTGCCTCGATCGAGTCGAGGTCGACGTGCCCGCCTTGTTCCTTGAGCGCTTCGCCGTACACGAAGCGGTGAATCTTCCGCCGCTCAACCTTGTTCCGATACGACAGATGCGCCGGCGGCTGAGAGAACTGCCGGTAGATGTCCGTTGCAGAGGATTCGAACTGCTGCTGGGCGACGGAGTTCTCCGCCGGATCCCACGCGTTCGTCGTCAACGACGCCCGCCCACCCATACCCGCAAGACCGCGGTACTGAGTGTCAGCGACCTTCGTCATCTTGTTCGACGGCGTCCACAGCCCAACCTCGTCCTGAGGAACGAACGTGACGCGCTGACCAAGACGCGACTGCGCCGACGAAGTGACCGTGTCGATCCGCCCACCACCTGGTAGACGAATGAACTCCTCACCAGTCTTCGGGATGAGATCCGCCAGAGGCCCCTGCTCGATCATCGGACGAAGCGCGCCATAGATGTTGTCCGTCTGCTCTTCGCTCAGCGCAGTGATCTGAATCAACGGCGTCGGCCACGGCATGCCCATCGGCTCACCTGGCTCGTACGCGTACTCCCAGCCACAACCACAACCAAAGTCAGCGCACACATAACCGTCATCACGCCCCGCCCAACCCGCATACAGAGCCGGCCCGACGCCTTCCAAACACACATGAGATGCCGTGTGGGGGCCCTTGCCGAGCTTCTGCGGCCCAGCGAGAAGACCTCGCCGGTACACGAACGCCGGCCCCAGCACGGGATCCGACGGCACCCACCGGGCATCGCCACGAACCAGGTAGAAGTTCGCGTAGTACCGCAGCTGGTAGTCATACAGGCGGAATGGAGCACCTTGCCGGAACCCGTCAGGGATCACACAGTGCGCCTCAACCCACGATGGTGCGACGAGCAGCGGACGCGGACTACGCTCCTCCGCCATCGATAGCCTTCAAGCGATCCTTCATCGACGGCCCAGCCGAAGCCTTCACCCGGCGTGAATCCCGGCGCTCTCCGACCTCGTTCGCCGCGATCCGCCACCGGTTCCGCAGCATGCCTTGCGTCGACAAGCCAAGACTGTCCAGGTACTGGCGGACGACCTTCTGAAGTTCTACTGAACTCTTCGGCTGCTCGGCGCGGGCGAGCATCCGCACACACATCGCGACCTCATACAGCTGCCCGAGACGCTCCCACATGATGGCCTGAGGCTTCCGCCACAGGTCCGCCCACAGTTCCCACTCGCGACCGTCAGCGTCCAGCAGCGGCCACTCCGGCGGATCACCAGCACGGCCCTCCGCCGGCAAGGTCGTCCACGTCGCCGCATCACCAGGCCGATCACGCCGTAGCGCATTCGGATCCGGCGGCGGACCAGAGACCACGCGGGCCCCACCTCTAGGCATGATGACGCTCCCTACCAGCCGCATTGCGCGGCACCGAGGCGAGATCCAGCCTTGCGCCGGATCTCGAAAGCTGAAGCAGACGACCGTGGGCATAACCCTCAGTAACCACGGCCAAGAAAAGTGACCTTATGAACCCGCCCGACCACGGAGAGCCCTCCCCCGCGGTCCACTAGGGGCCCAAATCGATCTTGGGTCCCTCCCCAGGGGGTCACGCTGTGTGAGGTGCGAGGACGATCGAGAGGTGTGCGTAGAGCGGGTCCCCGCGGCGCCACTCAGTGACCCGTGGCGTGAGGTGCCTGCGCTCTCTGTCGAGAGCCCACTCGTGTAGGAGTAGGTCTCTCTTGTCGCTGTTGCATGGCGAACAGCTCGGCAGGATGTTGGTGATGCTGTTCGATCCACCTCGGCTGAGCGGCACGACGTGGTCGGGTTCAGGTTGTCCCTCTACCTCTTGCTTGCAGTAGGCGCAGCAGCGTTCGAAGTCGAGGAACAGGTGGACGACCTCAGCCCATGTGTACGTACCACTCGCGTTGCGCTCACGCGCGCGACGACGTGCGTTCTTGGCTTTCGTCTTGCACTGGGTGGCGCAGAACACGTGGTCCATACGATGAGCAGCGAACTCAGTGCTGCACCATAGACATGAGCGTTGCGTAGGCGCGGGCCATAGACGCTGTCGCTGGCTGGGTGGTACGTAGCCGAGAGCAGCATGACGCTTGGGTATGTCGCACCGTGGCCATATGCCGTGCTGAAGGTAGGCGCGGCAAATGTCCGAGCAGACGCGGCGCCTACTATCTCCTACGCGCTGGTCTACCTCTATCCCACATGCGGCGCAGGGCACGACAACAGTGGGCCGCTTGCCGTACTCCTGTCTCCAGTCGCGGGCGCACAGGCCGCGGGCGCGGAGGGGACGATTGCATCCGTCTCGCGTACATGTCTTGTCTGGGGAATCGCTGGCGCTGCGGACGGGGTCAGGCTTCGGTTCTCCAGTGAGGGGAGACCGGCCTCGCTTGCATCGGAGGGAGCAGTACAGCTTGGTCGGGCGTGATTCCGTCGGCAGATTCCCGCCGCAGTTCACGCACGTGCGCGCCACACCCGGGGTGGGTGAAGCACAGGCGGGCAGCGTGGATGTACCCTCGCTCATGTCGGTTCCTCTGATCAGGTCCGGCCGCGCCCGGGGAGTGTTAGCGCACTCGCCCGGGTTTGCTATTGGGTTGCCACACCAGTCTCTCAGGTAACACTGACAAACCAGGGCGCATCAGTCGTCTTCGTCGTCGCACGCGCAGGGTTGGCTGACGTCGCTTCGGATGATCTCGTTGGCTGCGGTGATCAGGCCGAGGCGGTCGAGCCAGGACGTGGAGTGGCTGGAGGTGATTGCCAGGGAGACAGATCCGTCGGGTCTGAGGACTTTGACGATGACGAGGGCGTCAGAGACGAGGTCGCCGTCGTTGAGTTCGAGGGGGATGTCGAGGCCATCGAGGATCGAGCCGAGAGTTGGGCTGGCCGTCACTGCGCTCCACCGTGAGTGGAGTTCTCATGAGAGGTGGTCAGGGAGAGAATCCCGGACAGGGAAGTAACTGGGGTCTCTGCTCCATCGCTGAGGCTAGCGCCGTTCTCGTATAGGGCGAGGGGCTGGTTGGCTTCGGGGCATCGGCGGCAGCGTATGGAGATGTGTCCGCCTGGTTCTACGTCGAGGTAGTAGCGGGCGTCGATGATGTGCGGGACCTGGATGAGGTCGAGGATTATCAGCTACTCCTCCTTCTGCTCTTGGTGGTGTTCGGCTCGGGAGGTTTGCCAGCTTGCCCAGTGGCCGGCGATGTTCGCCCAGACGCTGATGATGACGAGCCAGGGAACGGAGTCTTTCCACCACAGCAGCGACGGGATCATGAGGAGTGCCCATGTGATCGTGGCAATGAGGTGGAAGCGCTGCCAGAACATGGAGCTCACAGGGCGGTGTCTTCGCCGCGGCGAGTAGATGCCCGCAGCCAGGTGGTTGAGATTAGGTCCGGCATGGGTGATTGATCCGCCTCTCTGGCGTGGAAGCGAGAGACTGGATCATCTACGTCAGCAGCTCCGATAGCGTCCTGCCGTGCCTGCTTAGAGGGCGTCGACCACGTCGTGGAGCGTGTCGGTAAATTCCTCGTAGCTCTTCGGAGTTACAACGAATGCCCAGCTACCGTCGTCGGCTTCGATGAGTAGATCGCCGTTCGCGCCGTCCGGGGAATCGATTGGTGGGGTGCCTTGCTGGGTGACGTGAATGCGCTTCCCTCCTCCTATGGAGAAGGATGTTTCACTCACTCCAGATTCGGGGCCGTCAGGGTCTTCGTGGTCGAAGCCCTGGTAGACGACGCCAATGGCGTGGTTGAGTTTGCGGGCTTGAGCGGGCGACAACTCGATGTCTACGGGTGTGCCGTCGTTGCCAGGGGTTCGCAAGCCCAGATTGTCGTTTGAGGTGAGGTAGATGTCGGCGTTGCCGTTGCCTGTGTCGATGCGGTGGTTGTACTCCGTCAAGAGCGTTGAGGTGTCGTTGATCTTGTCCAGCTGGCTTTCGGTGAGCGTGAGTCCCGGCTTTTCGTCGGCGTCGCTGCCGAGATGCAGGGTGTAGGTGCCTGATCCGACGCGAGTGATCGCCGCATAGGTTGTGAAGTCCTTCGAGTCGCGGACCCACATGGTTTCGCCGGCGGCGAGCTTTTCGGTGTCGCGGATGACGCTGGGTAGCATGCGTTCCCGGATGCGGGCAGGCAGTGTCGCCGATCCGTGCGGGGTGGTGATGGTGAGGGAGCCGTCGCCGTGGTGGTCAAACTTGACGGTGCCGTCCTTGCCTTTGATCTCGGCGGAGTTGACGGCGTCCGGCATGAGGACGCGGTAGTTGCCGCCGCCTTGCCTTGCCCGGATGGTCGCCTCGGACGGTTTGCCGCTGCTCGGGGTGGAGGATGCGGCGGAGCTGGCGGAGTGGCTCTCCTCGCCGAACCTTCCCCAGTCGTCGCGCACTACATCGGCTTCGCGGAAACTATGGCGCCCCATGAGGGGATCACCTCCAATGAGTACGGCGAGAGGTGATCAGGTTCGGGTCAGTCGACAGGGCGAATCGGCGGGGGCCAGTAGGCGACGCCGCACCCGTTGCAGAGTCGACGGCCGGGTGGGGCGCCGAGGGATGAGATGTCAACGCTCGACTCGTACGCGCTGGCGTGGTCGCAGGTGAACCATGAGGCGGGCAGTTGGGCATCGCAGGTCGGGCAGAGGGCGGCGAGAAGTTCGTCATCGACGACCGAGCGGACCGGTACAGCGTGGGTGTGGTCGCAGCGCGCCGAAGACGAGGCGGGGGCGTCGAGTCGGGCGGCCAGCTTGAAGCCGACCATGGCACCAAGGTGGTCGAGGTCCGCTCGGCTGGGTTCGACCACAGCGCACGGTCCTTGAGGGGCGGAGGTCACGGCGTCTCCCCGGATGGGGCCAGACATCAGCGGTTCCTCCGCCGGTATTCAGCCTTCGCCCGGTGTGCGTCCGGATGGGAGCGGCCGAACCTAGCCCAGTAGGTGGCCCACGGGACGCGGGCACAGATGCGCACTTCGGAGCCCGGCCCGAACAGCATCCGGGCGGGCAGGATCACAGGCTCGTCGCCAGGGATTACGAGCACGCCGGTCGCGATGCTGCCCTCCCGGTTGGGGAAGCCGTCGTAGAAGGTCACCTCGTCGAGGACAGTCATCGAGCGTCCTGCTCTGGGCTATTCGCTACGACGTCGTCGGGGATCTGCTCCCAGTCGGGGTGCTGCTCCGCCAGATGGGTGCGGGCTTGTGCTAGGACGACGGTGTTGCGGTTACAGATGAGGTGGCCGCAGCCGCAGCGGAACGTCACCTGCCCGGTCGGCTCCTCGATGTCGTAGCGGCCGTCATCAGACACTCGACCCCGGGTGTGGGCTTCGATCTCCCACGCGCCGAACCTGCTCGTCCCAGGTCGGGGGCGCGGCGGGGTCCAGCCGAGGCCGACGAGGAGTTCCCTCGTGGCGTCCGGGATTTGTGGGATAGCGGCGAGTTCGGCGTCCTCGATGGACCAGACGACCAGGTCGAGAGTGGCGACGGGCAGGTCGTGGTCGACGCCCATCTGCAGCGTCAGGTTGCGGATGCCGTTCGCGACATCGAGGCCGTCGAGGCGGACTTGGTAGGTGCCGGGTCCGCCGGAGATGCTGAGCTTGCGCTGGGGCATGAAGGGGGTTCCTCCCGGAATTGCGAGAGCTCCGAGCCGGGAGGACTCGGAGCTCTCTGACCCGCAGGGATCAGCTGCGGGGTTCTGGCGTGGGGGTCAGTCGGTGATGACGTCGGCGCCGCCAGCGAGGACGAGGCAGAAGAGGGCGGCGCAGAAGAGAGCGGCGACCCAGGACTTCTGGATTCCGGCGACGACTGCGGCGGCTCCGAGGAGGATGAGCGCGAGGAGCGTGAACAGTCCGTTGATGCTCAAGGAGTTCTCCGTTTCCTGGGACGATTACGTGCGGTGATCGCCGACCGGTCTCCCGGGGGTGAGGAGTTGTACTGCGAGTGACCGGCAAGCGTGATCAACGGGCGTTCCAACCGCCTGCCTGGCTCGGATTACGCCCGGTCTCCTGCGAGTGATGGGGCTTGCATAAGCCCCGCCCGTACTTCGGGTCATCAGCGTCGAGCCCCCGCCGGACCAGCTCTCGCCGATCCATCGGCCAGTGGTCCGCCTCGGTGGATTGCTCCGAGCATCCAGGCATCGTGCAGATCGGATCCTTGGCGAGGACACCAGTGCGGAAGGTGCTGCGGTGGCGTGAACCGTAGCCGCGGCTCGATGCGCTGCCTCGTGAGCGTTCAGCCGCGGCCTTGCATGGGTCGCACCGGCCGCTTGGTGTGAGATTCGGGCATCCGCTCCGGCTGCACACCGATAGAGCTTTACGCGGACTCATCAGGCGTCCGAGATAGTGAGCCATCCCCAGATGGCTGTACGGGTCGAGGATCCTGCGGTGACGCGGATCTTGTAGAACCACGTGCTCGGCGACCCCATAACCGCGTCAGGGAAGTCCAGCCGCACCGTGCTCTCACCCGCGTCCACGATCGTGAGCCCGTCGCCCTCCTCTAACAGATAAGCAGTCGGTGCGTCGTCTTCGACGTGCTGAGTGGGCTTGATGACCGCGAACACCTCAGCGGACCCCAACCCCAGCGGGATCCCGCCCGTGGTGATGACGAAGGTGGCTGAGTCATCGTCGTCCTCAGTCAACGTGATGTTGATCGCGTCAGGCACAGCCACCTCCTCACGTGAGACGTCCGCCGAGACCAGTGCTGTACAGCCGAGACCCACCCAGGCCGTTGGTTGAGACGAGCGAGCCGCCGAGACCAGACAGGTCAGGTGGCGGTTCGCCTGTAGATACGGCCGGGGTGGGGATGCTGGCTGTAGCCGCGACCGTGGTTGGTCTCGCCGTGGTGGTGATGGACGCGGCGGGGATCGTGGTCGTGGCCTGCACTGTCGCCGGGTTGGCGATGGTGGCCGTGGTGGTGGCCGGCGCGTGGATCGCCGCCGCAGCCGTGACGACGGATGCGGTGATGGTGGCGCCGGCCTGGGTGGTGGGCGCCGGTATGGATGCGGTGGAGGCGACAACGGCTGGTGAGGCGGTGGTGTTGCCGTCTGCGGTGACGTCCGGTGTGGGAATGGTCGCCGACGCTGTGACGGTCGCTGGAGTAGCGGTCGCGCCTGAGGTGGTGGTCGTGACTGGGCTCGGGATGAGCGCAGACGCCACCACAGCAGACGGTGAGGCCGTGACCCCTGTCGAGATGCCTGGAGCGGGTACCGATGCCGTAGCGGCGACTACAGCCGGGTTGGCTGTGGTCGACGACCCCGACTGCACACTCGGCGCCGGGATCGACGTAGTAGCGGTGACAATCCCGGGTGTCAGCGTCGAGCCCGAGGTGACGGCTGGCGTTGGGATCGACGAGGTCGCCGAGACCGTTGCTGGGCTGGCGGTCGACCCCGCCGAAACGCCCGCTGGCGGCACCGTGGCCGAGGACTGAACCGTGGCCGGGGCTGCGGTTTGGCCGGCGGATGCGGTGGGCGTTGGGACGCTCGCCGCAGCTGAGACAACCGCGGGGTTCGCGGTCGTGTTGCCGGCGGCCGACACGCTCGGCGTCGGGATAGACGCAACTGCGGAGACGACGTTCGCCGTGATGGCCGAGCTGGTGGCCACTGTCGGAGAGCCGACGCTCGCCGCGGCCTGGACGGCGGTTGGGGACGTGGAAGCGCCCGTGGTCGTCGTCGGGGTTGGGACGCTCGTGGAAGCGCCCACAGTCGCGGGTGAGGCAGTGGAGCCCGCAGAGACGCTGGGAGCTGGTACCGAGGTGGTTGCCTGTACCACGGCGGGTGAGGCCGTCTTGACCGCTGTGATCGCCGGAGCGGGCACCGCGGCCGAAGTCGCCACCACGGCAGGGGTGGTCGAGGCTCCCGTCGACACCGCAGGTGCCGGAACAGACGCGGTGGCCTGAACCCTGGCCGGCGAAGCGGTGCTGCCAGTCCTCGTGGAAGGGGCCGGAATCGACGCGGCACAAGCCACCACAGCGGGAGCGGCCGAGGATCCTGTTCTCGTGGACGGCGCCGGGACGCTCGCCGTCGCGGAGACCGCGGCCGGCGCCGCTGTGGAGCCGGCCGCAGCGGTCGGGGCAGGGACCGAGGACGTCGCTGTGGCAACCGCCGGAGTAGCGGTCGCGTCTACCTGGCCGGAAGCGCCGCCAGTGATGGCGAGGGTGAAACCGGCGTGGTAGCCGAGATCATCGGACGCCGTGAAATTCTCAGCGCCGGTTGAGCTGCTCGAAGACAGTTGCCGGGTGGCGATTGTCGCGGACGTGTAGTTCCGCGATTGGAGATCGCCCTCCTCGGTGTACCCGGCTGGTGGGGTCCAGGTGATAGTGCCGGAGCCGCCATCAGCCATGGCGGCGGCGACACGGATCTCAAGGTCTGTGGACCCTTCAGGGGTGATGCCCGGGGTGGTGGCGGTGGGTCCGGTGCCCGCAGACGACTGAGCGACTACAGGGGTGGTGTCGGCGGCGTCTTGGATCGCGGTGACGAAGACGACGCCGTCGGCGTTTGCGTTTTGCGTGAACTCGTACGTGGCGGGCTCGCTCGGTCCCGCGATCTTGTGCCACACGTTGACCTGCAACGTGGACGTTCCGGCGGTGTAGGAGTCCAGTAGTAGCCATGTGGTGCCGCCGGTCGGGGCGGGCATGTCGTCGAGGTCACCGGAGTCAGCGGCATGCACGGCGATCATGGCGTCGCCTGCGACGACGCCGTCTGGCTTGTCGACGGCGTTGACGTCCAGCAGCAGATCAGCGGCGACAATACTCCGCAGAGTGGGCGGCTGTGAGCCGTCGGAGACGTCCGGGGCGGGAACAGAAGCTGCTGCTGCGACCACCGCCGGGGCGATGGTGGAGCCTGCCCTGGTAGTCGGGGCCGGAACCGCGGCCGAGGCGGCGACGACGGGGCGAGACACCACAACAGCAGTCGAAGTGGTGGGCGCCGGGATCGACGCGGACCTCGCCACCACAGCCGGGCTGGCGGTGGAACCCGTCGACTTGGTAGGTGACGGAACAGACGTAGACGCCGCCACCACTGATGGGGTAGCGGTCGCGCTCGTCGCACCAGCCGGCCCCAGCCAGCCATCGGTACTCACGGCGAAATCGTCGAAGTAGCTGATCGCGGTAGAGGCGGAGAAGCGGCAGATTTCCTGCGTGACGACAGCGCCAGCCATGTTCGTGGCGGTGCTCGCGGTCGCGGTCGCGGTGGTGCTGTCGGCGCTGTTGAACAGGCGCGCCTCAGCGCCGGAGGTTGTGGAAAACTTCGCTTCGATCCGGATCCACTGATTCAGGGCGATCGCACCGGACACGTTGACCGTGACGCCGTTGCACACCAAGTCAAGATCGCCGTTGGCTTTGCTGTTGATGCCGCCCATGTACGAGCCGGCAGCGTCAGAAGAGCTCCACAAGCGGATAAGACTCATCGCGTGGTGCTGCGGAATCCACGCGTAGATCCGCACCCAGAACGTGGTCGCTGACTGCTCGTAACCGATAAACGTGAACGCAGAAGCGGGAAACCGGCACGACAGGGTGCCGGAGTGCGCCTGCGTGTTCGAAAACGCCGGGCTGCCGCTGATGTACTGCAGTGCGTCGCCAGACGCGCCGCCAGAGTTCCCCTCAGTGATCGTCGTGTTGTTGGTGCCGCCATCGAAGTTGTTACTGAGGACAGCCACCTCGCCCGGCCTCCCTCACCTTGAGGCCGGGCATGAAAAAACCGCCCGGAGGCGGCAGGATTACTTTGGTGCAGTTATGCCAACGTCAGGGTGAAAATTCCTGACGCGGACCAAGAAATGACCAGGCTTCCCGCGCTCGTGGAATAGTCGGCGCCGAGGTTGACGAGAACAATGGCGTTGTTTCCGGCGAGAGCGTCGGCGTAGATCAGTGCGCCCTTCGCGGCGGTGATCGTCGAGGTGGACCAGGTCACGTCCGCCGCGTCGAACGTGGCGACACCTGCGGCGCCGGTGAACGTGGCGGTCGCGAGGGTCGCGCCACCAGCGGTGTAGCCCGTGCCGGAGACTTCGTTCGTCGCCCACGCGCCAGCGCCATAAGCGGCGTTCGCGACAGAAGCGTTAAAGTCCGGGGTCGCCGAATTTGTATAGAGGGCGACTTTATGCGTGTCGAGGTCGAGGTCCAGCGCGACCTGGCTCGTACCAAGAGCCGCAACGAATGTGTTGACGAACAACCCCGAAGCTGAAATGGCCACGTCTCAGCCCTCCTGGGTGTTGTTGGTGGCGCCCAGGTGGACGGTCTGAACGGACTGGGGAACCTCGTCGGGGTTGGTGAGGAACGCGTCTCCGCCGACGCTCACCCCTTCGGAGCGGGACTCGGCGCGGGCGGCTCGCAGCGCCTCAGCGGCGGCTTGCTTCGCTTCCCATTTCTCGTCGGTTCGGTCGTCGAGGTAGGCCTGCATGGCTTCGGTGTAGGCGTCTTCCAGCGTGGCGAGCTCGCGGAGAGCGTCAGCCTGCGCTTGGAGTTCGTCTGCTCGGTCCAGGCTGGACATCAGCTCTCCTTCGTGGTGGGCGCGGGGATGACCGCGTGGACGGTCTCGGGGTTCTTGATGTGGACCGACTGCTGGTCGGCGCCGTGCTGGACGGTGTCGTTGCCGAGCTGGTCCGTCGTGGCCTTGAAGCGCCGGCCGTCCTTGCCGTAGCCCTCGCGGACCTGGTCGTGGGTCGCGTTCGTCCAACCGGTCGGCCGAACCTGCGGCGCCTTGTTCTTCAGCCACTCGGCGTAGGTGAGGCCCGTCTCCGGGGTCCAAGCGGTGGGCGAGAGAGCCACAACGACCTCCTCGGGCGCACGCAGAAAAGGCCGCCCGCATGGACGGCCTTTCAGGTGGTGATCTACGTCAGGTCAGGGTGGGGACGGCGGAGTAGTCCTCGCCGGGGATCTGGGCGATGTCGGCCAGCGGCACCCACTGCTCATTCACGTGCCGGTTGGGGCCGACCTGCGTGTCCCAGTAGACGAGCGCGAGCCAAGAGCCCAAGTCCGTGTAGCGGCGGGCACGAACCCACGCCACCCGGTTCCGGAACACGACAAGCGGCGGTCTCGGCGGTAGCCCTGACTCGTCCACGAGCGCAGACTACGAGGTGAGACCGACAATCAGGCCGGAGGCAGAGGCGGGAGCGACGACACGAGCATGGTCTCCTCGACCGTCACCAGTTCGTCTCCGGCGTCGTTCGCGATGCGCTTGCCGTTCTCGGTGAGGGCGTACCTCGTTACGCGGGCGAACGGGCAGTCCACCACGAACACCTCGACACGGCGGGTATCGTTCGGCGCCATGCCCTCGGCGAGCATCCATGCGAGGAGCTCGCCATGCCACGGCAGCTCGTACAGCCCGCGATCACTCAAGGTTTGGGCGTCGAGATCGAAGTACGGGTCAGGCAAGGTCGCGGTCACGTCGTCACCGTACCGACAGCAGAGACGTAGTCCTCGTACACCCACCGTGAAGCCACGAGAGCGGCATAGGCGGGGTGGTCGGAGAACCGAGCGATGCGGATCGGGAAGATGTGCTGCTCGTACTCGTCGCGCGCTACGTCGAGGGCTTCGTTGCCAGGGACCTGACCGCCCACACGAACGCAGTAGTCGTAGCGCTCCAGGAGCTTGTGATCAGCCTCGACGTCGCGAAGCATCCGCTCTGGGTCGAACCGCTGGTGGTACGGCGGCCCATCGTCGTCGCAGAAGTCGACGTGCCAGCAGGCGTCTTCTCCGGCGCGGGCGATCTGCTCGTCTTCGCGGAGACGGGCTCGGAAGAACTCAACGATCGCGGTCTCACGGTTCACGGGGCGTGCTCCCTGGGGGACGGGAAGGAGGTCAGGCGTGCGGGTCGATGTCGAGGTTCGTGATGATCAGGCCGAGTTCCTTGGCCTTCTCCTCGATCTGCAGAGCGGCAGCGGTTCCCTGCTCCAGGTCGCGGAACCTGCTCTCGAACGTGATCGCGATACGCATGGTCACTCCATCAGGGGGTCGGGGGCGGTGCCGGGCGGGAGGCGAACCCAGCGAAGGCCGCAGAGATCAGGAAAGTGGCCGAATGAAAGACTTTGCTGTCCCGCCTTGCCGCCCGCCCGGAACTTGCTCGGCCCGGCAGCCGAAGGTGAGCACAACAGCCGGGCCGAAGATCATGTGGGCTACACGTCGATCAGCCCGTGGTTGCGAAGCTCCTCAACGATCTCCAACTGACCTTCAGGGAGGATCCACGCGACGTCCACGAACCCGCCCGTGGGGATCTTCGTGGGGACGACCTTGAAGCAGTGTCCCCAGTCAGCCGTAGGCAGGTTGCGGGGCTTCTTCGTTCGGGGGTGAACATCACGACGCATGATGCCGAGATCCCGAAGGTGCCCGTTCAACTGCTGGGCGGAGCGGAGACCGATGCGCTTCGCGAAGTCCGTGGTCTCAACGGCATTGTCAGGGTCGAGCCAGTCGTTGTAGACGGCGACCTTCTCCGCGCCCGCTTCGATCTCCTTCTGCTGCCCGGCGATCAGGGCGTCCTTGGCCTCGATCTCCCGCTGCTGCTTGGCTGCCAACTCTAGAGCGTCAGCGAAGGACGTGGGCACGGCGCGCTGGGCGGGCACCAGTTGCCGGAACGCCGGGATGACGACCTTGACGACCCAGCGGCGGAACACCCTCGGGCCATCACCTCGACCAGCGAGACCGATCGTGGCGAAGCCGTCCTCGTTGACGAACCACGCCTCGGCGTTCCCGGTGCCCGGTGTCGGGAACCTTACGGCGGTTTGACCTGCGGAAAGAGTCCGCATGTCGATCTTGCGCTTGTCTTCCTCTTCCACGAGGTGGATCGCAGAGCGCGTGTTGGTGTGCCCAGTGCCCTTGCAGATGTCTGCGAAGTGCAGCCACGGGACGCCGTCGATCTTCACCCAGCGTAGGGACTGCCCCGTCTCCGGGTAGTGGACCACGCCATAGTCGCCCGCGAAGTTGGCGGATGCCCCACCGAAGAGGTTAAGTTCTGACACGTCGGTCTCCTGGTTGAGTCAGGTTGATCGGCAGCCCGGCAGTCGGTCCTAAGTCGACTGTCGGGCATTCTCATTTGAGGGGCCGAATACCACTAAATTCTACCAGCCCATACCGTTACGGACTGAGCGGAAAGCGCTTGCTGTGCCGCAGGTGGTGGGCGATTTGTACAGCGAAACGGATGAGCGGCAAACAGATCGCTAGGTCAGTGAGTGACCTAGCCTCCGCGACCTCATCAGGGGTAATCGCTCCCCACCCGGTTTAGGTTAGAAGTGTCCGTTTCGGTTCGGCGCGGGCTTCGTCTCGCTGCCTCACCACGACCAGCACGACGTACAGCCACGCCACGTCGATCAGCCGGAGAAGCGGAACAGGCCAGCCCGGTACGAAGTTGAGCAGCGCCGCCACGAACCAGACCGGCACCGCCAGCCGGAGGAGAGCAGCGGTGTCACTGGCGGGCGGGTCAGCGATTACTCGCCAAGAGCGGCGGGGGTGGGCGAGGATCCGCCAGATACGACGGAGGACGCTCACTCGGCCACCCACTCAGGGTTGAAGCCAGGGCGGTGGCGGTAGCCGTACGCCTTGGCCCGGATCAGCCGATCCACCAGGGCGTCCCGGCCGCAGTCACACGGCTCACCAACGCGATTGTCGTGGTAGCAACTCAGTTCGCCATGCTCGTCACGGGCCTGCGAGCACGAGAACCACTCGTCATCGTGGACACGCTGGTGCGGGATCGCCTCGATCACGTCCAGCTCGACCAGTTCAGCCTCACACCGGGCGATCGTGTCCCTGGGGTCGTGGATGGCGATGTGCTTGAGGTCGGCGTCCAGCCCTTCAGAGGTCGAGCAGCAGCAGCCGCAGGACGCGCTGACGATCGCTTCCGCTTCCGGGCAGACCGGCTCGACAGCGTCCCCGTCTCCGGCGACCTGCCATTCGCCGCTGTACTCGACGGGCTTCTTGTCCCACCGGTACCCGTTCTCGTCCTTCACTGAGACCTTGATGAGGCGAGGCGCTCCAGCCGCTTCGGCTGCTGCTTTGTCGCCCTCGATCGTGGAGCGGAGCCACGAGATCAACTCGCTCACTCGACGTCTCCGCTCGCGACGATGGTTAGTCCGTGCTCTTTGAGGTCGAACAGGATGCCGTCCGCGAGGGCTTGGGCGTGTCCCTCGGCGAGGAAGTCGGCTTTTCGGAGGGAGGCGGTGAGGACCTGCCGGGCGGTGAGCCGCTCGGGCGGGCACCTGTCGGCGAGGGCGTAGCTGAATACTCGCGCCACCTCGGCGGGGTCGGCGCCTTCGGGGAAGGAGGAGATGTGGACGACCGGTGCGAGGTCTCCGGGTTGGGAGCCCCGGTGACGGCGGAACCACCTCACGGCTTCTGCTCCCTCAGGGAAGGCAGACTCTTCGCGAACGCCGCCTTCACCTCGTCTGTGCCGCCGAACATCGCGTGCAACAGCAGCAGGCTCACCGCGATACGTGCCGGTGTGTGCTTGCTGTCGAACAGGTCGCGAGGCACGTCGTAGCTCGCGACAAGGAAGTCAGCGAGGGCGACGAGGTCGCGTTCCGCGTCGCTGTCCTCGGCGGTCACGGCGTGCCGGTCTACGACCTCAACGGTCTCTGGGGTGACCAGGACCGCTTCGGCTCCGCATCCCTGCTTGAAGTGGTTCCACCGGTCGAACTCTTTCTCGGTGGTGGGCGCGTCGTACTGGTCCACGATGAGCGCGAACGGCTGCGTGGAGACCTCACCAACGACGGCTCTGGGCAGAGGAAGGATCTGGATCCGCATCAGGCGTCCACCTCGCCGGGCGTCCACTCCGCCTTGTTCGGGTCCCACACCATGCCGAGCGCCTTGCAGTTCAACCACTCCGCGCGGAGTTCCCCGTACACCTTGCGGACTCGCTCTATGTCCCAGCCCCCGACGGTGAGACTTTCTGAATCCCACCTGTGCTCTACATGCCTGGGGCGGCCGTCGTAGTCGCGGCGCCCCGAGTGCTCGTGTCGCGGGTTCATGAGGGTGAAAGTGCGACCGGTGTGGATCGTCTGCTGATGCTCGCCGTCTGGCTCATTGGAAAACCAGCGGATCGTGTGCCACAGCCGGGTTTCCACCGGGCCTTCCTCGACCTCGAACTCTTCGACGTCGTCGGACAGTTCGTAGGCTTCGGCGTCCTCGCGGCGGGCGAAGACGCGCACCACCTCGAAGTCGGAGTATGCGCCGTAAGTAGCTAGGTAGACCTTCATGGTTGTTCTCCAGGGGGTTGGAGTGGAGGTTGTGTGGTCCGGCTCTTCCGGCGACCCCCCGCACAGGAGAGCCGGGCCACGGTGTGCGGCGAACAGCGTTGTCGGGGGACTCTGCGTTCGGCGTCGCACAGCACACCCACCCCAGAGGGAGGGTGCGCGACTGGTGGGGGTTGGCCGGCCGTCTCGCGCACGACCGACCAACCCCAGGGGCTCAACACGGCACGGGGAGCACCATGGAGCCCGGCCCCACCCGCCAGGAGGGGCATCTCGGAATGTCTAAGGGAATCTAGGCTGCGGCGCCGGCGCGGATCGCAGAGCGGATCTCGTCGCGCTCTTCCGGGGTGGCCGGCACCGGCTCGCCGAGATGGAGCTGCCGGGCAATGGTGGCGATATCGCGCCAGTCGTACCAGGCGGTCTTACCGCGCTTGAGGAGCTTGCGGGCGTGGTAGCGAGACGCCCACACGCGAACGGTGGACTCCGGCTTACGTAGCCGGGCCGCGGCGTCAGCGATGGTGATGCGCTCGGGTCTGTCCATGTGGACCACCCCCGAACATGCAAAAAGCCCCCGGCACCTGAGGTGTCCGAGGGCTGGCAATTCCACGATCACTCCGATTTATAACAGGTCGCGACGTGGATGCCAAGTTGTCCACGTACTGCTACCCGCCACGTGTCTTGCCGTCACCAGCGCTGCGGCCCGACAATCGTTCTCCGCGGTGCACGTCACACCCCCACACGGCGAACGGCAGGGCTTATGGCTGAGACGAACTGGGAAGTGGTCAATAACGGACTGGACTTCCTAGAGAGCGCCGTCGACCACCTCGCGGAAGGCGATGCCCGCGCACTTCGCTACGCAGCCCTCCACCTCGGCGCCAGCGTCGAGATCCTCCTGAAGGCTCGGCTTGCCCGAGAGCACTGGGCATTGGTGACCAGCGATGCCAACAAGGCCACCCGAAGTGGCTTCGAAACTGGGGTCTTTACGAGCGTTGGTACAGAGCAAGCTATGACCCGCTTGGAGAACATCGCTAACGTCACCTTCCCCCGTGACGCCCGGGATCGGTTCGCGAAACTCGGGCAGATCCGCAACCGGGTGGCCCACTTCACCCACCTCGACTCCGATCCCCTCGCAACCCAGACCGTAGTTGCCGCAGCGATGGACGCGCTGATCCGCTTCATCGAGAAGGAACTCGTCCCCGGGGCTCCCAACGATGAGAAACGGGCCATTGACGCCACGCTTGAGACGGTGATGTCGCAGGTTCGAGAAATCGACGTATTGGTGCGCGAGCGGATGAACTCCCTCAAAGAGGAGCTCGCGGCGGCGGATTTCCCGGTCGTCAAATGTCCGGAATGCCTCCAAGACGCGTACGTGTTCGGGGACGGAGAGAACGGCGCTTGCCTGTTCTGCCGGTACGCACCCGCAGGTGAAACAGCAGCTGGGGACTACGGGTGGAGCGTCCTCAACTACAACGAGTACCGGGCAGTCAAGGAAGGTGGGGAAAGAATCATTACCCACTGCCTCAGCTGCGGCGCAGAAGCCATGGTCGAAGGCATCGTGACCGTTGGGGCCGTTGAAGCTCACCACGGGTGCTTCGCCTGCGGCTTCTACGCCACCCAAGACCGCCTCGACCGTTGCTGGCGGTGTGGAGAGTGGACAAGCGCCTCCGGAGAATCCGGCGAAGGAGTCGTGTGCTCGAATTGCATGGATCGATGGATGAACGAAGATTAGGCTTTCACGCCCGCCGGGACAGCAGATCATCCTTGGCCGATGCCGTGACCGTACGGCGGCGGGCGCCGGACTTCTTCACGACCGCGGACTGCTCGTCCGTCAGCTCCTTGTACGTGCCGGCGTTGTAGTCCTGCCCGCACTGGCGGCACTTGGCGCCGGCGAACTGGCCGTCTTCGAGGATCTCGTACAGCTCGCAGAACCCGCAGTAGCAGGGGATGCCCTGCAGGTGGCGGGCGGCTTTCGAGGTTTCGGTGAGGAACGCTCGGCACCGCCACGCGAGGTCCAGCACGTCGAGGCCGGCGTCTGCTCCGCCGAGGTCGACGAGTTCCCCATCGCGCATCATCGGCTCTGCTTCCAGGGCGAGGAGCGCGTCCAGGTGGGCGGCGAGGATCGTGTATGCCTGGCTGAGGATGACTCCGTCGCGGCGCCGGCGTGAAGTGGTGGTGTCGAGCTCCGTCAGGCGGGCGATGCGGCGGACTCGCTCTTCCCATGAGACGAGGATCGCCAGGACCAGGCGGATCAGCTCGTCGGCGCGCAGGGACACGGGGGTTGGGGCGCTCTTCGAGACGGACACGACCGGGCCGTTTGCGGCCTGCTGAGAGCCACCAAGCTCCATGTGGACACGCACAAACAGTATGGGGATGTCGTTGAGGTCTCTGGCGATGACGCCGCGGTCTGAGTCGCAGAACGCCCGCGGCGTGAGGGCAGGAAGGCGAGCCGTTTTCCCGTTGGCGGTCTCAATGCGCGGGTCTGAGCATCGGCTGGCGCGGGCGCATTCCCGCAAGCCGTCGTCGCGCCAGTGGCCGTCATCGGCGTTCGGGTCAGAGTGAATCCACGCGGGCATGATGGCCTCCCCTTGGTCGTACTCTTGGGAAAGGCTCTGGTGATGGTGGGGCTGACGAGGTGGGGCGGGCGGCTCTCCGTGTGGCGCGGGGGGCCGTTGCCGTGTCTAGCGCTCGGCGCGGTTCAGTTCTTCCCGGCCGCGCGCAGCGAGCCATTCGCCGACGTCAACGAGTTCGTCACCGCCGAGTTCGACGCCTACAGCCAGCAGGTACGACTTCCCTGGGCGTGGGCCACGGTGCAGCGTGATGCCGGGTAAGCGCGGGTGAGTGAGGACCAGTTCCGGGGACATGATTGATCATTGTCTCAGGGCGTCCCGGTCAGAAGTTTCCTTCGGCGACTTGAAGGACGGTCAGACCTAGTGAACGCCACATTTTAACCACGCCTGCTCTGTCGTCGATGACTCCGGCGACGGCTTGGTGGGCGAAGTGCTTCTGGTAGATGTCGCGTTTGACCTTCACGTCGGGCCGGTTGTCGTGGTCAGCGCGCAGCCACAAGCCCTCGGCGTCGTCGAGGTGGCCGACGTTCGCGGCCAGCCACATCTCCGTTTGGCGGCGGCACTGCTCTTTGCGCCCGGACACGTACGCGATCGGGTGGCCGGCGACGATGAGGGCTTGGACGATCGTCACGATGGGCGGGTTTGGGACGTCCTCCCCTACCCGGTGCCAGTCGTACGGGCCCCGGTCTCCTCGGATGGCGAGGGTGCCGTCGATGTCGACGATCCACAGTGCCTTGCTCAACGACCTTCCCCCATTATCCGCTGGAGAACGCTCGCAACGTGCTGGCGCCCGCTGTACTCAACGAATCCTTCATAGCCGACGTCGACCTGTATGCCGATGGTCGTTTCCCTGCGGTGGCGTGGAGCGAGATCGTAGACGCCCATCCATTGCGGATCTTCCTCTTGGACGTCCACGTTCAGTTCGGTCTGCATCGGGTTGGGGATTTCCAGCATCATGACCTGGTCGCCTTGTTCGATGATGACCGTGATGCGGGTCAATTCCCGCTCTGCGGGCGGGGTGCGGCGAGGCGTCGCGGGTGGCTCTTGCTCGGGTGGGCTCCACGTCATGGCGTCGCCCATCGACAGGTCCCATGCGAGAGCGCCGTCTATCGCGTCAAGGACATGCTCGGTGCTCAACGGTCCTCCTGGGGGTTGGGCTGCCAGCCTGCCACCTCGCGGGCGGCGGTCAGGGCATCTCGTCGAGGAGGTCGAGGATCTTCCCGCGCCACTTCTGGTGGGCACGCTGTGAGGCGATCTGCATGTCGACCGGTGAGGCCACGACGGGCTCCACCGAGATGACGCCCTTCACCATGCGGAGAGCCGACAGGATCGCTTCCGCGTCGTCCTCCCGAACGTCCTCAGCCAGGGTCACGATGTAGCCGGCGTGGCGATCGGTCACGGCGTCTCCCTCGCTGCCTTCGCGGCGATGTCGGCCACGTCTTCCACGGTCAGGCGGATGGTCGCCATGCCGGGCGGACCGGAAGCGAGACCGCTCTCCGCTCCAAGGACGCTCACGCCAGCGCTGTCCAGGTCTCGGAGCGCGGCATAGAGCCGTTCGGCGATGCGGTGTTCCAGAGTCATGAGGTCTCCTCGGGGGTGGTCGTTGCTTCACCGTAGAACGCATCCATCTGGAGATCCACGTAAGCGAGATCGGGGTGGGCGGCGATGAGGTCAGTGGCGTCGCTTCGCTGCACGACCTGTACGAGGTTCTGTACGGCGGCGCCGACGGTCAGCATGGTGGCGGCCAAGTCCAGTTGCGCCGCCCGCGCTCGGTAACTGTGAGCCTGCATTCGCAGCATCCACACCCGCAAGTTGACGCTCACAGGCTCTCCTCGGTGGCGTTGACGGTTCCGGGCAGGGCTCCCACGATCTCGATGCCGAGGAGGCGCCCATCCTCGTCGAGGTCAGCTTGCACGACAGCGTGCACCTCCACCGTTTGGGCGACGCCTCCCGGCGGCATCGGGGCGAGAGCCACGTACGCGGCGCCCACCTCCGGGTCGTAGGCGAACGTCGCGGGAACCTCGATCGGGCTCAACGGTGGTTCCTCCTGCGGCTATACAGCTTCTCGGGAGCGTCGGTGTTCGGCAGCCTACGAGCGGAGCCGATGGAGCGTCGTGCGCCCTCTGAAAGGCTCACAGCGAGGACGTCCTCCGGTGATGGAAGCACCGGGGCGTACAGGATCGGCGGTGCAGGCGGGTCTCCGAGAGCGACGCCGTCTGGCTCGGGCAGCTCGGCGACGGAAACCGTCTTCGCCAGCAGCTTCGGGTAGTCGAGGAGGTACGCCTGCTCAATCCTCGCCCGCATCTCGCTCTGGAAGTCCGGTTCAGGAGGCACAGATAGGTGCGTCGACTCATCGAAGAGGACTCCCATGCTCTCCACCCAGCCGAACCTCAAGCTGTCGAGAGCGCGGCTGACTTGCTCGAAGTACTCAACGAATATCGTCATATCGAGCCTGAGCTCAACCCGCAGTTCAGGCTTGGGCTCGTCTGGCGCCCACCGCATGGCGTCGGGGCCGACGTCGTAGTCCTCAAGGCAGGCGTCGATCGCGGCGAGGACGCCGTCAGGGTTGGACATGGCTCTCCTCTGGAGCGTCGAAGTCGGCGAGTCCACAGTTGCACGGCTGGGCCACCCAGAAGGAGCAGTCTCGGCGGTGGGAGGTGTACTCCCGGAGACGGCTCAGAGCGTTCATGCGTGCCGAGGGAACGATGACCATGCCGTGCTCGGCGAGAGCGGCGACGTTCTGTTCAGCGTGGCGCCGGCACACCTCACACGGGTCCTTACGTCCGTAGCGGAGGCCGCTGCAGCGGGACCAGGCGATGACCTCAGCGGGCGTCAAACGTGCTCTCCTTCAGGTAGGCGGTGCGGGCGGTGTCTGCCCGTAGGAGGCGGGCCGACAACGGGTCAGGGCTCGGCGGGCGGATCGGGGACGACCGCCCACTCCGGGACAGGGCGGGACACCACTACAGCGTCCACGGGAAGGTTCTGGCGGGGCTGCCACGCTCGTGTGTCCCTCACCATGCGGCGAGCCTCACTCAGCCCAGAATCGCCTGTACCAGTGAAGTCGTACTTGACGACCTGCTTCTCAATGCCGTCGGTGTTGGTCCAGGCGGTGAAGCGGCAGGCGTACTCGATCCGCTCAGGTTCGCTGGTGAGAGCTTCGACCTGTTCCAACGTCATGATCCACTGATGCCCGTAGGCGTCGTTGATTCGGCCGGTGCCCAGGAGAAACTGGCCGGTTCGCCCCCGGTAGGAGACTGTGGCGTACCGGCGGCCGACCTTGATGACCTTGCCAGGCCAGCCGCCTTCCGGCTGGCCCATCTCAGCGCCGTCGACGTCGAACACGCGGACTTCCTGGCCAACGTGGTAGGCCATGGGTCAGTTCTCCTCGTCGTCGTAGGGCTCCACCCGGAGGTCCTCGCTCCAGCCCGGGTTCTCCGGGCAGTCGTTGTCGTGGTCCTCGGGCTCAGCGTCATCAGGGGCGTAGCAGGTGCAGTCGTCCATCAGGTCAGTCCTCCTCTTCGTCTTCGTAGGCGTCGAGCTCAGCGCCGCACTCCCGGCACTCGGGATCTCCAGGACCCGCAGTGTGGTCCCACTCCCAGCCGCAACCGGCTTCCTCGGGAAGGGTCTCGCTGGGAAGGTCTGGGCGGTCGTCGATCTGGTTCGGCTCCATCGGTCAGGTCTCCTCGGTGTCGGTGGGGAGCAGGAAGGACAGCTTGCGCGTCATCTCCAACGCAGCAGCGAATGAGGCAACCTCGCCGGCGTACTGGACCAAGCGGCGGCTGTCTCCGGCGAGCGTCCCTGTGTCGGTGCCCTCGTCGAGATCAGCGGTAAGCGCTGCAGCGCGCTTCTGGACCTCGGCCAAGGCCAGGCGGAGCTGCTTGGCGGCATTGTCGTGGTGCTGGCGATAGCCACGCGTCAGCAGGTCGTCGGAGAAGCGGGGGTCGGACATCAGGTCAGTCCTCCTCGGGGTGAGGCAGGTACTCCATCGGGCGGTCCCCGCGGCACGGCCTCAGAGCCGGGTCGTCCGGGTCCACACCGTTCGCGGTCGCCATGTCCCGGTAGTCGTCGTACAGGTCAACCGTCGAGTGCACGCCGGAGAAGTCGGTTCGGCTTATCCGGATCGCGAGGTTGTCGGAGGCGCCGCGCAGGAGGAAGCCGGCGCAGGTCTTCGGCCGATCTGAGCCTGAGGTGTGGCAGCCGAACTTCGACGTCGCGAGGTCGTAGGCGGTCTGCGCGGAGTGGCGGAACACCTCGGGCGGGAATGCACCGGTTGGGGCGTCTCGGCGCCACGGGCAGGTCGGGCACGGATGTGTCTGGTGGCTGCCGTTCTTGTACTCGATGGAGGTGACGCCCCACACGCCGTCGCCTCCGTCGTGGACGTTCACGACCTTGGGCTTGCTCGTCATCGGGTCAGGTCTCCTCGGGGTCGGTCAGGGGCGGGCGGTCAGGACGGTGACGAGCGCCACCACGACCAGTCCGGCGGCGAAAGCGTGGGCGAACTGGCGGGGCGTCAGGGGGAAGAACACGGCGGGCTCCGATCGGGTCAGGTGAGGGGTGGTGTTGGTGCCCTTCCCGCGCCACGAACGCGAGCCCGCCCGAAGCGGGAGAAGGGCTGAAGCGCTACTCAACGACCTTCCAACTGCCGTCGATGTACTCCCAGATCCACTCCTCCCACTCCTTTTGGCCCCGCTCCTGCCGCTCCTCGTCGGTCATGGCTTCCCACTCGGACACGGGGATGCCGGTCTCGATCTCGCCGTCCTGATCGGCGTTGCTGATGCCGATGCCCAGGCTGACCTTGAGCTTGATCGTCTCTTCGCCCATCTCGGTTCTCCTTGCTGATCGGGGGTGGTGGTCTGGTTGCTCTCTCTTGCGTCTGAGGCTGTCCGACCAGAGATGCCGGAAGAGAGAGCCGAGGAAGGTCAGTTCTCGGGGATGGGCCAGCTCTCGACCTCAGCGGCGACGGCGAGAATCACGTCGCTGATCGCGAGGGGGAAGGACAGGCCATGCCGGGCGATGAAGTCGCGCTGAGCGAGAACGTTGGCAACCTTCAGACCGCCGATCTCTCTGAGGCGGGCAGCGACCTTCTGGCGCTCGTCGTGGCGGACTGCCTGGATAGCGAACTGCGTGGGGTCCATGTCGGTTCTCCTCTGGGGGTAGGGCGGGTCAGGTGGTGGGGAGGCCCGGGGTTGTCCTCCGGGCCAGAGGTCGTCTACTCGCCGCGCACCCGGGCGACGGTGGCCAGGTAATCCGGGTGGGTGTCGTGCATGGTCTGCAGCGCGGCGTAAGCGCGGGCCTGGTCGACGGTGCCGGGGTAGGTGAGGCGCCGGAGGGCCTTGCCGGTCTCCGGGTCGCAGACGTGGACGCGCTGCAGGCCGAAGTCGTCCTGGGTCTCCTCGTCGGGGACAGGGCGGGCGGTGGTGGTGGTCACGGGGCTCTCCGGTTCGTTCAGGCGGGCGGGGCAGGAGCGGTCTGTCGAGGTTTACTCCGACCACTCGCGAGAAGCGTTGACGTCGCGGTGGGGGCCGTTGTGGCCAGCCGGGAGGCTGCACGAGAGGTCCCAAGTCCCGGCCAAGCCGATGCGGAACCACGAGGCGGGGCACGTTCCCGAGATCGCTGGCGGCGTCTCAGCGGCGGTGATGTCCAAGGCGGTTCTCCAGTTCGTTCAAGCGGGCGGGGCGGTCGGTCTGGTCGGGTGGTCGGCGAGCCTCTCCATGTAGTGGAGCTGCTTGCGGATCGTCCGTTCAGGGGGTGCGGAGGGGCTCCCGTGGGAGCCCCGATCGCGACGGTCAGGCGGCGGTAAGGAGGGCGATCGCGTCATGGAGCAGCTCGACGGCGGTCTCGGTGTCGCCCTCGGCGACGTGGGCGGCGGCGCTGCGGGCGAGGCGGTTGGACTCCTCAAGGCGGGCGGCGCGGGCGGCCTCGGCGAGGTCGGCGGCCTTCGCATCTTCGGCCTTCGCGTCGGCGACCATTTCCTCGACCAGGGGGTTGGCGCGGGCGGCGGCGATGATGTCGGTGAGGAGGGTGCGGGGGGCGGTCATGTCGTTCTCCCTGTTCGTGCGGGGGCGGGTCGGTCAGGCGGAGTGGAGGGGACTCCTCATGGGAGCCCCCTCCGTCCCGTCAGAGCGAGGCGTGGTTGGCGATCAGCCATCCGTCGCAGATGCCGCCGATCGTGGTCTCGGGGCACTCCTTGGCGATGCGGGCGACCAGGCGGCACAGCTGGTACGGGGTGTAGGTGGCGATCCGGTTCTCAGAGGCGGCGTTCATGCGACCGGAGACCATGCACTTACGCAGGGCGTAGGCGACGGTGTGGATCCGAGTGGTGAGGTTGGACTTGTCGCTGCGGGCCAGGGCTGCAAGGACGTGGTCGTAGCGGCGGCCTTCGCTGATCGCGATGCCGTACTCGTCGGTGAGGGAGAACTTGCGGGTGCGGGTACCGATCTTGATGGCCTTGGCGATCTCACGGGCGGTCATGTTCTCGGCGGTGATCGTGGCGGTCATGTCGTTCTCCCTGCAGCTTCGGCGGTTTGTTCCGATACTCAGTATCATAGCCTCATGAACTTGAGTCTCGCAACTCTGTTTCGTATCCTCTTCTCATGAGTAGCCTCGACGACCTCAACCAAGCCGACAACGAATGGACAGCAGCCGAAGAAGCCGCCGCCAAGCACAAGGCCGCGCTCTTCGCCGCCTGCGCTGCCGCTGTACGGGACGGCCACACCCCCGACGAGATCGCCGCCCTCCTCAAAGCACGAAAGACCCCGGAGCAGATAGAGGCTGGCTTCACCTTCAGCGCGGCGTACATCCGCAGGAAGGTCCGCGAGATCGGCGTCCCAGCTCTCCCCCATGGGCCAAAGCCCCGCAAGCAAACCGCCGAGTAGCCCGTCACGTCTCCTCCTTCAGGAGGTTGCCCTGCCCTTCGACGTCTCCGCCGGCCCGCACCCCGCCCAACCTCACCCGAGGAGACGACACGGGCAGGAGGCCGAGTTTCGTGGCGCAGTCCTCGCCCCACCCCAGGGCGATCCACCGCGGGTCGTACAGGGGGCGGCGGCATTCCCGGCACCGGCCCCGGACAGGAACGTCCGGGGCTTCCTCATCGGAGGGGAACAGCGTCACCGGGACTCCGGCGGCAGGTCGAGGGCAGTAAGAAGATCCTGAGCGCGCCCGTGCGGGCAGCGAGGCTCGGTGTCCATCCATCCGTGGGCTTGGCAGTAGCCATGGTGATCGAACCAGCACGAGTCCTCGTCTGTGAGATCTCGGACCAGTTCCCGCAAAGACTCCAGTTCCTCGTCTCGGACGGCCAGGATGCGGTCTACGGCGGCGAAGACGCTTCCGCCGTAGTGGGCGCTCTCTTTGATCTCGTGAGGCTCGTAGAAGTCGCTGAGGACCGCGGAGGCGTACCGGCGGCGGAGGTCGTCAGGCATTGGACTTCTCCTCGGTGTCAGGGGCGGCGACGATCGCGGCGACCTGGGGACCGCCTCCGTTGTTGACGACCTTCCACAGGATGGGGAGACCTTCAGGGGTGGCGGTTTCGGTCCAACCGGGAGACGTCTCCGAGGGGCGTTCGGGGGTGTGCTGGGAGTTGCACGTCATCGGCGTGTGGCGCTTCCCTAGTCCGGGGTCGCAGTGCCAGCAGCGAGGCTGCCCGCAGGAGTGGCAGATGCCGATCGGCTCGCCACAGCTGCACACGAAGGCGACAGTCAGGCCGTGCCCGCCGAGGGCCATGACGACCTTCGCGGAAGCGCGTTCCGGATTCAGGCGGATGTCGCCGTACGGCTCTGTCCGGTACGGGCTCAGCGCTTCGATGCCGATCTCGTAGGCGCGCTGCTGCTCAGGTGTCACGGCTAGTCTCCTTCGGGAAGGCTTCACGGGCGAGGTCAGCGGCGGTGTCGTAGCACCAGCAGTCGAGGGCGATGGCGTCGCCGCGTGCTTCGAGTACGAGGGCGATGTGCTCGGCGAGGAACGGCGCCGCAGCCTCCAGCGCGGCGCGGGCGGCGGCTTCCGCTTCCATTCCAGACAGCATGATCGGCTGCCCCTCCGAGGCGTGTGCGAGCGCACGGGGCCCGGGATGGATGCGGACGTGGTCGCGGATCGCGGACTCGGCGGCGCGCAGGGCTTCCGGTGGGAGGGAAGGCTCAGCCATGTGCTCTCCTCAGGCGTCGTCGGGGGCAGACCAGGACGGTTCCGTCCTGGAAGCGGACCGCGACGTTGACCGGCGCGTAGTCGCTGATGCGGGGCAGGGGAAAGCGCTGGGGTGGGCGGTTCGTTCGTCGCTGGTTCGGGCTCACGACGACCGTCACGGGTTCGCCGGCGAGGAGGTAGCGGCGAGGCTCAGCGAGCATTAGGGAGCCTCCTCGCGGCGCATGATGGTCAGGCCGTGCTCGGCGAGAGCCTTGAGGAGCTCAGCGGCTAAGCCTTCACGGGGCGCATCCTTCTCCTGGTGGGCGAGCTCTTCGGCGATGTCGCGGAGCTCTTCAGAGAGGAGCTCGTCAACGCGCTCGTCGGCCACGGAGATCACGGCGTGGGCTGCTGTGTTCACCTTGGAGATGCGGTCGCCGGTGACGTGGCTGTAGACCTCGCTGGCCGAGCCCATGAAGGCGTGGTAGTCAGCGAGCTCCCGCATGAGTTGGTCACGGTTGAGGGTGCCGTCGGGGTGCTCGACGAGGTCCTTCCAGAACTTGTCGTAGGTGATCACGTAGTCGGGCTGCTCGGCCATGTCGGTCCTTTCGGTGCCCCGCCCAGACACGCAGGGGCGAGGCAGGAGGGGGAAGTCAGGAGTCGCTGTCAGGAGACAGTTCGGCGGACGGGTCGAGCAGCGACTCGCCCAGCAGGAAGACGTCGTCCGCGTAGTTGAGAGCGACTCTCCATGCGACCGGGTCACTGTCGCCGTCGGACTGGTCGAGCCAGCGCTCGTCGTCGTGGTCGCTGAGGCGTGAGGTGGTTTCGTCGTCGCGCTCGTAGACGGTGTAGATGCCGTTGGCGCGGGTGACGATCACGGTTTTGTCATCGGGTTCGTCAATGAGTTCTGCGAGGTGGATCGAGGAGGCCATTAGGGTCCTTTCGTTGATCTTGTGGTCAGGCGGAAATCGCGCGGATGCGCTCAGGCTCGACGCGCTCGGTGTCATCCACCGCGCCGAGGCCGGTGAGGATCTCCACGAGCCCGGCGAGCGTGGTCGGCTTCGCCTCGCTGATCGCCTTGAAAAACTCTGGGATCTGCTCGAACGCGGCAAACGAGTCGTTGAAGATGCGCAGGCGGATCGAAGGTCGCTGCGGGCCGAGGTCGGCCTCTTCGGCGATGAACTCCCAGGCGCAACCTCCGCCTCGGGAACTGGCCACGATGCTCAGTCGCGGGACGTCGATCACTCCGGGGACCTTCGCGTACCACGCCTCATGGGAGATGACGTAGGTCAGGTAGCAGTCGTTGGGGAGGTCCATCAGGGGTTTCCTTTCGGGAAGTCAGGGGCGGGTCAGCGGCGGGCGTTTCGCACGTAGGCGTCGACGCTCTGACCGCCCAACCAGCCGGGCTCCACGCCGAGCAGTTCCGAGACGGGCGCGGGGTCTACGGCGGGCGCCGGCGCGGGCAGGTCGAGGCCATCGAGGAGCCCGTCCACATTCGCGGACATCTTGGTGAGCACGCGGATCCCCTCAGCGGGTCCGCGGCGGTGCGCTGTCTGGATGGCGGTGCGGATCATCTCTGCGGCGGCGTCGGTGTTGCGGGCGCACTGGGCGGCGTCGCGAAGGGCGCAGTCCCGATCGGCCTCGGCGCGGAGGGCGCGGGCCTGCCAGTCCACGGAAGCAGCCCGTTCTGCCCGCTGTGCCTGCTCTCCCTTGCGGGCGAGCTTTCGGCGGATCTCCAGCCGATGCCGTCGAGCCATCGCTTCGGCTTTGCCCTTGGACGGGTCCTCGCCCACCTCGTGCAGGCCGTGGCCGCAGATCGGGTTGAAGCAGGAGACGTCCCAGATGCTGGTCGTTTCGACCTGGACGACGATCACGTTGAGGTCGTCGGTGCTGGTCATTGGCGTATTTTCCGTTCTGGAGTACGAATAATGGATCTTGATTCGTCAATCAGTTCCAGATCATGAGCCCAAAGAAGCGCTCAGATCCGCTCAGAAGCGTTGAGTTGTGGAGCCCTAAGCCCGTGTCCCGCGAGCCCTACACGCGCCTCTACGGCGTTGCTGGGGGCTCTCCCGCAGCCATTGAGGCAGACGGGGCCAGAGCGGCGAGACCCAGCTTCTCCAGATGCGCGGGCAAGCCCTCAGGTGTCACCAGGAGCCGACGCCCGGGCGGCCCCTCGTGAGGGGCGACGATCCCGCACTGCTCCAGCAGGTCCAGCAGCCGCGCAGCCTTCACGAACCCGACCCGGACCCGCCGCTGAATGTTCGAGGCCGACACCGACCGGCAGGAGACGACCAGCCCGGCCGCTTCGACCAGCAGCCGTCGATCGTGGCCGATCTCGGTGAGCAGCGTCTCGGTGTTCGAGGTGGTCATGCTTTCTCCTCAGCTTCGTGATCTTGGGGGTGGCCAGGACGAGACAGCACAGGCTCCACGCCGAGCACCCCATCCACATCCGCGCCCAGAACCTCCTCGATGCCGCGGAACACCACCTCGGCCAGAGCAGACGGGGACGCCGGCGGTTTCGGAGGGGTCGGGCGCAGACGCTCGGCTTCGAGGGAGGCGAGGCGGTCCCGGAGTTCGTCGTTCATCGGGTCCTTCCTGTGAGCACGTCGTACGCGTGCGTGATGCGCTTGAACCGCTCGGCCGCGGCCGGATCCGGAGTCACGTCCGGGTGGAGCTGGCGGGCCAGACGCCGGTACGCCTTCTTGATTTCCGCCGGCGTCGCGGTGAGCGGAACGCCGAGCACGGTGTGAAAGTCGGACGCTGACGTCGTGCGGCGCGGCGGCCTGGGCGGAGGCTTCGGCGCGGGCTTGCACGTCGCGGCGTGCGGAACCATCAGCCGCTCCCACCGCAGAAGCGGCTGCTCCACCGAGACGCGACGCGACCGCAGCACGCCGTGGGAGTCCCGCAGCACCGCCGTGTTCGCAGTCGCCGCCTCCGGCCCGGCGGGGTCTACCGGGTTCGGATCGACCAGGAACGTCTTGCCTGCTGCGCTGGTCGTCGCCCGCACCTCGGCGTGGCACCGCTTGCACGCCCGAAGATCCGCCTTGCTCAGCATGGGAGATCACCGGTCTGCCGACATGTCCGACAGAACCCGGACGAGCTCAAGGATCTGCTTGCTGCTCAGGCCGTTGACGAGCATCTGGGCGACGAACAGGGTGTCGTCCTGGGCTTCAGCCCCAGCCTGGACTTCGGCGTCCTGGATGGCTTTCCGAAGCGCCTGCTGAGCAACCCTGGTGACCGAGATGCCATGCGACCGGGCCTGGGCGGCGAGGTGATCCGGCACGTAAAACGACGTCTTCACTTCGACTCCTCAGAGGTCAGCGCCTTCTCGGGGATCAGCTCCGCGGTCTGCTGGCCGCGGATCTCGACCCACCGGGCCAGGCCAGCGGCGACGAGGCGGGCGTCGTGGGCGGGAGCGGTGGACAGCGGCTTGTTCCCTGCGTTCAAGCACCGGTCGCCGGGCATCGCCTTGCACCGCGGGCACTGAACGACCATCGCCGCCACCCGCAGCTCACGGTGCGGGTCATCGCCGCGGGCCTTGACGTACTCGCCGTTCGGCTCCGCGCCACCACCGGACACGATCGCCCGCGGAGGCGTCCACCCGCCAGCAAGCCGCTTGAGGCCCTGCTGAAGCTGAGCCTGGTAGTCGCGGGGGTCGCCATCCGATGCGGGCGCGTCCAGCACGGCACGCTCCAGCCGGCGGGCGCGGATCGCCTTCACTCGCACTCGGACGTGGGCAGGCATCAGCCAGTCCGTCGTCTCGGTGTAGTGACCAACGACAGCGGTCTGAGCATCCGGATAGTCCAGGTCACCGACTGCGGCATGCCAGGCGATGACGTCAGCCTCACCGACCTTGCGGCGGTCATAGGCGGCGGCAGTAGTGAGCAGGTCAATGACCTCGTCGTGGGTCATGAGGTGATCTCTCCAGCGATAGTCGAGGGGGCGGCCGGACCGAACCGGCCCTTGAGTGCTTGGGCTTGGGCCACACGGTCATCAGTGGTGGAGCGGGCCGGCGCCGGGCCAGTCGTGCCGGTCGGGCGAAGCTGGTGGACCTGGGCATCACCGCGATGCCCGCGGGACTTCATTTCGAGCTGGCCGTACTTGTCGCGAAAGGTCGGCATCGAGTGGATGTTCTGGCTCCAGAAGCCGTCCCTCTGAGACCAGTTGAGGACCTGAAGTGCTTCCTCAAAAGGGACCTCGTCCTTGTCGAGGAGAAGCCGGGCTTCCCGCCGCCATGCGTCGCTGACGGCGTCGGGGGTCTTGCGCACCTGGTTGTGCTTCATCCACCCGAGGAGCCGGGCACACAGCCGCTCGACGTCTTCCCGCGGTACGGCGTCGGTGGCAGGTTTGCTCTTTGAAGGCTTCTTGGGGGGAGAAGAAGAGGGGTTGTTCTTTTGGTAGTTCTCCGTAGGAGAACTACTTGCGCGGCCAATTTGGCCAGTGGTCAATTTGGCCACTGGTTCCGAGCTGGGGATGTCCGTTTCGGAGGGCTCCCCTACCGGCCAATCTGGCCACAGGTCAGATTGACCATTGGCCAAATTGGCCGGTAGGTGTTCTCCCTGCTCAGGCCCACTGTCCAGATTGACCAGTGGCCAATCTGGCCGTTGGTCGGGCTCCCTAACGGCCAGATTGGCCACTGGGCTGACCTGCCTACCGTCCAAATTGGCCGGTAGGGATTCGCTCGGGTTCAACCGGCACCGATCCGAGATCCGATGCCCCTTTTCGTCGAACCGCTTGTGCCGCTGGATGTGCCCGCCGTCCTCCAATTGCTCCAGGTATCGGCGGACCGAACGGGCGGACAGAAGAGCAACTTCGGCGATCTCTTCCTGGCTGGCCAAGCACTCCCACGAGTCGTCTGTCATGACTGCGAGACACAACAGAACGATCCGCGCGCCGGGGTTGTTGGCGACCGGCTGAGCCCACGCCCAGGCGACCGCCTCGCGGTCCAGGCCCAGATGATTCCCGGCCGCCGGCATGGCGGTCTGGACGGCATCCCGGAGCGTGTTGTCGTTCACCTGGACGAGTTCTCCTTGCTGGTGGTGCTCTTGCTGAGGTAGCTGAGTGGGGCCCGCCCAAGGGCGGGCCCATGGTTCAGAAGGGCGGATCGGTGTCCTCCGCGGGCTCGATCGCGCTGAATTCGGTCACGACGAGCGGCAGGCCGGTACTGGAGCTGATGATCTGGCCGTCGACAAGCCGCTCCAAGTGGCGCTCGCAGACGATGTGCGCATCGCATTCCTCGCCGCAGCTGACGCACGCCTCAAGTCGCATTACGTACGCAGGCTGGCCGGGACACATTGCTCCGTGGTCGCCACGGGTAGTGCACAGACCGCCGAAGACCGTCCGATTCGCTTTGTTCTTCTGGGCGTAATTGGCGGCCATCACCTCGATGTGCATCAGGCGATGAGGGTCGTCGCTGTAGCCAAGGAGCGTCGTGGCGCACGCGATCCACTCGGCGCTCTCCTCCGGCGGAAGCTGGTTGAGGTACTCGCGCGCTTCCTCGAACTTGCGCCGTCGCCACATCTCGTTGACGGTGTGGATGAGGATGTCGCGGTCGCTAGGCTCCTCCCCTTGGTGCGCCTTGATCTCATCTATGGCGTATTCGCGGCACTTGGCCACCAGGTCTTCGGGGTGCAGCTTCAGCAGGCGCTCGATCGTGTTGTGCAATCTCTCAAGGTCGTAGCGCGCCTCGGTGAACGCATATTCGGCGGCCGTGATCTTGCACTCGATCTCGTCTTCAGGCTGCTCGCCATACTCGCGAGCTTCAACGAGGTACTTCTCCTGCTCCTCTTTGTCCAGATTGTCGAGCAGGCTGGATGCGAGGTCGTGGCGCCCGTCTTGAAAGTCATCGACGATGGGGCCTGGATGGGACGGCACGAGCTTGGCGCCCGCGACGATGATGTGCGCCGCGTCCTGGAGCTTCTTCACTTCTTTCCATGCGGCGCCGCACATGTACTTGAAGACGTCGTCGGCCTTCACATGGCGGGCACGCATGGCGATATCCACACAGTCCAGCAAGATCGGCAGCGGAAGCCCGACCTTAAGAAACCTGTCGACGGACAGTCCCCAGTCCTCCGGGCGCGCGACCGGCGGCCGGCCTTCGCCCCACGCCCGCCACTTCTTGTCGAACGCGGCGCGGGCCGCCTCGTGCTCGCCGACCATGTTCTCGGCCGCGGCCTCGATCGCGCGGGCCCAGCGGAAGGCGTCTTCGGAGACCTGCTTGACGGTCGCGGCGTTCGGCGGGACGGAGGTCTTGCCGCTGTTGCAGGGCGCGCAGGCGGTCACCAGGTTCGATGGGTCGTCGCTTCCGCCGAGGGTGACGGGGATGACGTGGTCGATGGTGATCTCTACGTTGGGCGCCTTGGCTCCGCAGTAGTGGCAGGTGCTGTTGTCTCTGCGGAAGATCTCAGAGCGGAGACGCTTGCTGACGGCCAAGGGGGGCTCCTGTTGCGGATGGTTCGGAGATGTCCCACCCACTCTATGCCACAAAGATTGAGGCATACGACTTTGAGGCTTGTAACTTGTTGGCCTCTGATATGTTGGCCTCAAGTGAGGTGCGATCATTGAGAGGTGTCCGACCCGATGACCGGTATCCGTCGCGCTGCATCCGCCCTTGAAGAGGCCAAGAAGCAGGCCCGGCAGCTGATCGCCGACGCTCAAGTCGAGCTCGGCCGGGAAATCCTGGCTGCCCGCGCTAGCGAGGTCCAGCAGAAGGACATCGCCGCCGAGCTCAAGCTCACGCGGGAACAGATCCGACGCTTCCAAGTCGCGGCCCGCGACGCCGACCAAGCCGCGGCCGGTTCTCCTGCGGCTGAGTGAGGGGTTCACCCCTCCCCCCTCGGTGATCATGGAGTCACCTCCACGACTTCGATCCCGGCCGCTGCTGCTCGTCGCGTGCAGTCCTGGGCGAACTCTCCAGCGATGTGCTCCAACACGATCACCGCGATAGCCCGCGGGTCGTCGTAGATGAACCCGTGATCCTCCGCATGCCGGCACTCCTGCCAGAGGACGTCGACAAGCGAATCCGAACATCCAGGCTGGTCTTCTCGCAGCGCGGCGGCGCGGGCCTGGAGACGTTGCACGGCGGCGGCGAGAGCATCCGTGTCGCTGGTCATGGATCCCGGGCTCCTTCTCGTTTGGTGGGTGGGGTGGGCCGGTAAGCCCACCCCAGGGGACGTCAGATCAGGCGAGAGCAGGGGTGACTAGTCGGGACGGGTGGGAACGGGGTGTCTCCGGGGAGCTCCGGGTTTGGGAAGGCATGGGTAGTCGGGTCGGCTGGGACGGGATCGCGTCGGGCCGGCGCAGGATTGGTCCGAGCTGGAGAGTCGGCGCGGCTTGGGGCGGCATGGCTGGGCACGGCGAGGTCAGGCTGGTATTTGGGTGGACAAGTCGGGGAGGGCTCGATGCGGCGAGGGATGGCCTGTCGGGTCGGCACGACATGAGATGGCAGGGGTCGAAAAGTCGGTGTGCGACGAGACGGCAGGGGTTGAGAAGTCGAATTGGGTCGGCGCGGGCGGGGTAGAGATGTCGGCTTGGCTGGGTGTGGGCCGGGAAGGCATGTCGGGTCGGCGGGGCATGGTGTGCTGCGGCTCGGGTTGGCGTGTCGGCTGAAAGGACTGGTCCGGGTAGGCGAGGTGTGTCGGCACGGAATGGCTGGGCTTGGGTTGTCGGGACGGGCAGGTCAGAGCGGGGATGGCTAGTCGTCAGGGGCAGGAAGGCAGTGGATCGGCTTGTCGGGTCGGTCAGGCGGGGGGTGGCAAGACATGTCGGCAAGGCGAGGACGGGAGTGGGGTGGACTGTCGGTAAGGCTCGGCGGGGATCGGGTAGGCGTAGGCTCGTCGGCCTGGCTGGGGTGGGGGTGACAGGGCATGTCGGCGAGAGAGGGCAAGGCAAGGCATGTCGTGCTGGAATGGCTAGCCGTGTAGGGACGGCGTCGCGGGTGCTGGTCATCAGGCCATCCGGTCGAACGCGAGCAGCTCGAACCGGCCGTCGCTCCGGCCGCGGTCGGAGCCGATACCGATCTGTTCGCCGGCCTGCCAGATCCGCGACCACTCCTCAACGGTCAGGAAGTCATCGCGGACCAGCAGCGTGAACTCCAGCTCAGGCTCTTGGACGTACTCGACGCGGTTGATGCTGGACCGCGGACCCTGCGGGCCGTTGGTGTGCTTGATGCGTTCCTCGATCGCGGTGGGCTCCTTCACGCCGAGGCTGATGTAGTCCTCCAGCACGAAGACTCGCTCGGCGGCGCTGCTCATCAGCCCCTTGCGGAACCCTTTAGCGACCTTGGTTTTGCTGGGCCAGTCCACGCCGGGAAACGCGGAGTTCATCCACTCCTTGAGGGCGGCCTTCATGCATCTGCCCTCGTAGGCGAGTTCGCCGGTGTCGGGGTGGCGCAGGAACCCGTTGATCGACGGCGCCGCTTCGGACTCCATGACCGCTTCGGCCAGCTCATCCGCGGATGGCTGCCGGTCCGGGAACCGCTCGGAGAGGATCTTCGCGGTCATCTCGTCAAGGTCGCGGCCGGTGACTTCCATCCGGGCCTTCAACCAGCCCTTGATGACGCTTTCCGATGACGGAACCCCACCCACGATCTTGTTGGTGCAGCGCAACCGGACCCGGTACGTCGTGAACTCCGGATCCCCGCCGAAGATGCTGAGGGCGCTCACTGGCCGACCGCCTTCCGGCTGGTGGCGTCGGCGGTGGTCAGTTGCAGGACTGGGCGAGGCGCCTGGGCGAGCTTCAGCGCGGTCCTCAGGTCGTCGTTCTCCCGCTTCTTCGCGTCGAGCTTCGCCTGCATGTCAGCGACGTACCGGGCCGTCACATCAGGCACCTCGACCGGCTCGACCGCCTCCGCTGCGGCCTGCCGGACAGCGCGCCGGGCCCGCCCGTAGTTCACGACCGCGGCCTGCACTTCGGTGGTGCGCTGCAGGGTGCGGAAAAGGTCGAATAACTCCCGCGGCGACTTGCCGTCGAGTGTCTGCCCGGTGATCGTCTCGATGTCTTTCTGCAGATCCGCGTCGCCGCGGATCAGCTCCACAACGGCGTCGAACTCGGCGGCGCTGTAGTCCTGCGGGGGGCGCTTCTTCGTCATCGTGTAGTTCCTTGATCTCGATCAGGCGGTGGACGCGGCGGCGCGGCGCATTCGCCGGCGCCGCTCAGAGGCGCGCTCGTCCTCGTTTAGGCCCCCGTAAGTGCCGTATTTCTCTGGGCGGGACAGCGCGTAGTCCAAGCACTCGGACCGGACGAGACACTGAGCACATATCGCCTTGGCCTTACGTTCGCGAAGGTCACGCTCGGGCTGACGCTCGCCGTCTGGGCCGAAGAACAGCACAAGGTCTTCGCCCCAGCACTCCGCGTCGTCATGCCAAGACCACGTCGGGCGGCCTCCGCGGGCGACTCCTGCTTTCGCCGTCATCGCGCCGCCTCCGTCCGGGGCTGTCCGGCGTTCCGGATCGTTCCGAACCGTTCCGCAGCGTTCGAGATCGTTCCGGACTGTCCGGTCTCATCCGGAACCGTCCGGCAGCATCCGAGGCCATCCGGAGACGTCCGAGAGCACCCGGTGTCCGGAGTCATGCCAGCCTCTTCGGGCTTCAGGCCGGCCAGTGAGAGCGTGATCCGAGCGATCGACTCGATCAGGTCGACGCTCTTCCTGTCTTCTGCGGCGGCGGCGACGGAGCGCAGTCCCAGGAACATCTCCACGAGGTCCTTGGCGAACCGGTGCCGGGTGTGATCCTCGTGGGAGGCGTATTCCCGGGCGACGATCTCAGCGACGCTCACAGCGCCCTCGGGGAATGTCAGCGTGGTCTCAGGCATCCGCGGCCTCCTTAGCGGCAAGGTGCGCGGGCACGTCTTCCAGAAGCCGGTACAGGGCGTGGAACTCCGCAGGGGTGAGGGTTGTGGTGCGGGTGGCGCTGTCGTGTTGGAGGTAGGTCATGCCGCGGACATCACCGTTCGGGAGGACGTCGGTGACGAGGAAATGACGGCGGCTGCGGAGGCGGGCAGCCCAGATTTGAGCTCGACGAGGTTGGGGGATGCGTTCAGGCATCGTCGGCCTCCGTGTGTGGTCCGGTACAGGGGCGGCCCTCGAACTCGGCCAGCACGCAGCAGTAAGGGCGGGGCATCACGCCACCTCCGCGAACAGATCGAGCTGCATGGACGGGGCGGGAGTCGCGGAGGTGACCTCTCGGTTGCTGTAGTCGCCGCCGTAAATCGCGGCCAAGTAGTCGCGGATCGGCTGCTCCCACTCGACCCCGAGCGCCGTGCCGAGCACGGCCGCGGCAACGACCGGGGAGACGACGTCCGCGGACTGAAGGAAGCGCTTGGAGCGGGAGCCCTGCCACGGGTAGTCCGCGGGGAAGCCCACGAGGAGACCGGCCTCGGAGTCAGTGAGTTGGGCGCCGTCCGACACGCGCTTCCACGAGCGGGCCTTGCTGGTCAGGCACCATGCGGTCTTGTCGGCTGAGAACTCGTTGCCGCCGCTGGTGCGTCGCTGCCCACGGGTGTTGATTCGTTCACCAGCGGGCCAATCGAGAGCGGCGGCCATCGTGGTGACGGGGAAGATGTGGCCGGCGGGCGGCAGTTCGTCTCGGGGCGCCGCGAAACGGCCTGTGGTCCACAAGGAGCGCATCGGCAGGCCGGTCAGGTCAGGCGCGTAGTTGCGGCAGGCGATCAGGAAGGTACGGGTGCGGTTGCTGGCCACGCCGAGGTCCTCAGCGGCCACGGTGAGCACCGCGAGATCGATCCAGTTCGCCGTGGCAGCGAGTTCGGCTCCGACCTCCTGCCAGAGGGGAAGCACGCCGGGCACCTGCTCGGCGATGACCACCTGCACGTCGGGCAGCAGGAACGCGAATCGCAACGTCTCGACCACCAGGGCCGAGCGCCGGTCGTGGAGTTCGGCGATCGCCTCCAGGTAGGCGTGCTCGGTGACCATGCTGGCGAAGTAGTCGCCCAGCAGGGTTAGGGCCGCTCGGATGGCGGGAAAGTCGTCCAGCCCTTTGCCGAGCCCGCCCCGACTGAAGGGCGGACACGGCGGGGTGATGACGGCGATGGTGGTGCCCGAGAAATCATCGGGGTTGAGGTCGGTCACGCTCGCACGGGTACGCAGAAAACCGGCCGCGGTTGCGGTGGCGCATGCGTCGGCGTCGATGTCGTAGCCGTGAATGGGCTGGTTGAGGTCGAGGATGCGGGCGCCCATGTCGACGCCGCCGGGGCCAGCGAATAGATCGAGGATCACTTCCCCTCCTCCTCTGGTGTGCAGGTGATGGTGGGCTCCAGCGGGTCAGGGGCGTAGTGGTGGAGCTGGTAGGCGACGACGGCCGCACCTACCAGCACCACCGCGGCGGGGAGGAAGCCGCTCACTGGCGGCGCTCCGCGTTCAGCAGGTCCTTCAGCTCCTGATCCATCGAGCAGGACCGGCACACCCGCTCACAGCAAGAGAGGGCAGTGCGGCTCAGGATCCTCACCAGGCCAGCGCCGACAGCGACCCCGACGAGGCCAGAGAACGAGCACGCGGCGAGAACCGCGACCATCTCGATCACGGCGCCTCCCCGGCGATGCCGGCGCGGAGGCGGAGGATCTCGGCGTAGTGGGATTCGCTCGTCTCGATCGCCAAAGCGAGGTCTCGCTTCGCCTGGTTGTTCAGGCGGATCAGGGCGGCGTTCTGCTCATCGACCAGGGTGAGGCGTGCTCCCTGCTCGGCGAGGTCGCGTTCCATGCGGCGGATCGGACCGTTCCGCTGGGTGCGGTCGAAGTCGAGTCCAGCGACGAACCCGAGGGCGACGCCGATGGTGAGGCATACCCAGGCGGTGAACGCTCCTCGGGTGCCGTTCAGAAGGCCGCAGCAGGTGATCGTGAGGGCGTAGACCGTGGCGATGATGGCTGGCTGCCACAGCCTCGGGGAAGGGCTCAGGGCGTGCCCTGCGGTCAGGGCGGCGCGAATCTTGGACAGCTTCACCGCTCCCCCTCCTCTGTGGTGGAGGGGGCGTCAAGAGCAGTGCGGGCGAGGGCCGAGAGGTCCCGCTGAATCGAGCGGAAAGCGATCTCCTCCAACGCGGCGCGGAACCGGTCCCGCTCGGCGAGCAGCCCCATGTTCTTGGCCGTCAGGTCGGCGACCACCTGCTCCAGGTCCGCCGCTTCGGCCTCGGCCTCATGGAGACCTCGAGCGAGGGCGGGCGCGTCCACGGCGTACACCGGCACGGCGCGCGGACACTGCCAGCTATCTCCAGACCCCGCACGGTTCTTCGGGTGCGTCAGCGACATCGACACACTCGGGGCGGGCTGGAACACGAGGCCCTCGCCTTCAACCCACTCCCATTCGTGGTGACTGGTGCCTGTCGGCTCGTCGGAGTGGTCGCAGTGGTAGCCGACCGGGCCACGCTCGCGGATGGCGTCCAGTTCGGACGCGGGCATGGGCTCAGCCACGGCGCGCCTCCTGCCTGTCCCACTTCAGGACGAGCACCGGCAGCGGGCAGAAGTACAGGGCCGTAGGGGCGATGTAGAGGCCGACCCAGAGGTCTCGCGGCTCCAGGTAGATCGACAGGCGGCCGATGCGCAGGCGACGGGCGCTCATGAGGTCACCACCTCAACGAGGCTCTTGACGATCCCGCCCAAGAACACGCCGACAACGAGAACCAGCTCAATCTCCAGGGCGCCCGCGTAGCTGATCGTCGGGATGACGTCCCACCACGAGTGGTGCAGGGCTCCGATGAGGAGCATCAGGAACCATCCGCCGACGACCCAGCCGAGGCCGAGCAGGACGACGAACGTGAAGAACGCTTTCATCGGCTCTCCGCCTCTCCAGAGGAGACAGACAGAGCAGCGGGAGAGCAGGTGTGGTCGGCGGCTTCCGCGTTCAGCCCAGCCAGGGAACTGCCTGCGTCGATGCACGCGATGATTTCGCCGCACTTGTCGCAGCGCAGGTACATGTAGCCGTCGCCGGACCCGCTGACGTAGGCAGGTCCGGCCAGCAGAACCGGCGTCTCCTCGCCCTCGACGACGACCACCCGGAAGTTCATCTGGGCCAGCAGCGACTTGTCGTCGTCACCGAACGGGCCGATGCTGATCTTCACGACGTTGCCGTGGCGCGACAGGCCCCATCCGTAGATGCAGAGCGCATCGGACACCATCGTGACGATGTCCTCGACGCTGGGCGGGGTGAGTTTCATGGGGTGGGCTCCTGCTGGTACGGGTGGTTGCGTGTGAGGGCGGGGCGGGCTGTGTGCCGGCCGATTGGTTTGCGGGCCACGTAGCGCCGCCAGAAGCGGCGGAGAGCGGTCACCGGGTTCCGTCCTGACCGATCTCGGCGTGGGCGGCGTTGAACCGGTCCAGCGGGTCCGGCTGCACACCCGTCAGGTTCGGGTCGGTGCCGTTCCATGCCGCCGCGTGGGCTCGCTGGTCGCCCTGCGGCGTCTCCAGCGGGTGGACCTTCACCCCGTCCACCTGCTGGATAGGGAAGCCCAGCACCGTCAGCGTGTCCGCTGCTCCCTGGGCGATGTCGCGTCCCTGCTGGGTGTGGGTCAGGTGCTGGCGGCGGGTCAGGTCGCGCTGCTCGATCCACTGCTCCAGATCCGCGAGGCGCTGGCGGACCTCGGCGGCTTCTCTGGTCCAGCCGTCGATGTCGGACTGAGCCTGAGCGGCGTTCTTGGCCTCCCCCTCGGCCCAGGTGGTGGCCTGCTCGTACTGCTGACGCAGGGCGGCGGTGATGGACTGGGCGGCTTCGGGGGTGGCGAACGCCACGACGGGCTGGGGCTGCTTGGGGTCGCCGTTGCGGGGCTTCATGTGGATCTCCACGGTTCGGGGTCTGGAAGGATTGGTGGTGGCGGTCCCGGATCTCCTCGATTTGCCCGAGGAGATCCGGGACCGTTCCGGGGTTCAGGGCAGTCGCTTCAAGGTGGGCGACTCGTTCGGGTCCTCCGGGATCGTCAGCACGTCGATCGGCAGGTCCGGGCGGATCGTCCGCATCTCGGTGATCGGGTCGATGCGGGTGTGCTCGCCGGGTGCGAGCGGCGCCACGAAGCGGGTTTCGCCGAACCGCTCGACCTGCTCGGCCAGCCACGCCTTCACGTGCGCTTCGTCGGCGAACTCGTCCGGCACCTCGACGTCAGCGAGGTCGGCATGCTGGACCAGCAGCGGTCCCGCGCACTCGCGGGCAGCGCGGGGAAGCTGGTAGGTGAACAGGTCCTCGCCCGTCATCCAGTTCAAGATCCCGTAGACGCCGCCCATATGGGTCGGAGAGACGAGGCGCCCCGTGGTGACCGACAGGACATCGCCGAGGTGGAAAGCGCGGCTCTGGCTCACTAGGCACCGCCGTAGGGGGTGACGAGAGTGTCAGCGGAAACGACTACGGTTTCGTCGTCGCCGGGCACCCCAAAGAAGGTGTACCGGACCGCCACCAGGCGACCTTCGAGTCCGGCGCCAGCGACGTCGAGGATCTTGACCGGCTCGCCGCCGTTCCACTCCGAGTACGTGACCAGCGCGCCGGGCTCGACCTGGATCACCCGGATCCCGGCGGGTTCGGGCTCTACCTGACCCGGCTCCGACGACGGCTCAGGCTCAACTCCAGCCGCCTCATGCCACGCCCGGATCTCTGGCTCGTCGATGTAGGACTGTGCGGCCATGGAACCGGTCAGGGCGGTCGCAGCAGCCAGCGCGAGCGTCGCGTGCACATGGGCGGCGAGGAGGATCCCGTCGCCGCGCTGCGGGTCGTTGTGACCCACGTGGTTCGCTTCCTCGATTAGCCGCTCGGCCTCACGGAAGTGAAACGGTCCATCCATCGCTGTGTCTCCGTTCGGGGGTTCAGGGGGTGGGGGAGGGAGGGGTGGGGAGGTTTCGGTTCCACGAGGCGTGGAACGCGCGGTTCTCCTCGCACGCCGTGATGTACGCCTCCGAGGCGCGCTGCTTGGCGATCGCGCGGTCCAGCCGGTCGATCAACTTGGGGTCAGCAGTGGTGAGGCGGAAGGCGTGGGAGTAGTCCCAGAAGTTGCCCATGAACTGGACCGCCCCTCTCTCAAGGTCACGGCGAGTAGTGCCGAAGACCTCGCCGTCCGGGTGGAGGAGGTTGCCACCTTCGAGGCGTTCGAAGAGGAGGTCGAGGTTCTCGGTGCCGAAGTCGCTCACTTCTCCTCCCCAAGGGGAAGAGCAGCCGGGGTGAGGGCCTCGATGGTGAATTGGCCGCCGTTGTTGAAGCCGCAGGAGATCCAGCCCTTCATCGCCTCCAAGTCCACGTAGACCTCCACGTCTCGGGACATGAGGTACGGCCGGGCGTCAGCGTGGATCAGGTCGGCGAGGTGGTTGGCTCCGGCGGCGATGACGACGAGCGGCGGGACGTCCCGGCGGCGGCCGACCCGCTCGTACGTGACCCGGTACTGGGCCTGCGCCGGGCTGGTCTCGTCGAGGTAGGCGTCCACGTCCGGTGTCTCGACCTGCTCGGCGAACTCGCGGACGGGCGGCGGGGTGAGGGTGACCCGGTTCATGTCTAGGCCGAGTTCTTCGCGATTGATGATCATGTGCGGGTCTCCGTTCAGGAGGAAGGGGGAAGCGGGGCGTTGATGGCGCGGGCGACCTTGAGCGCGTACCGGAAGTCATCGGGCATCGGCCCGTCCTCGCGTACCTCGATGCCGTCCCACGACTCCAGCCAGGACGCGAGCGGCTTCCGGGCGTTCAGCAGGTTGACGATGAGCTGGAGGAGTTCCGGGTTTCCGCAGAGGCCCTCGATGGCGCCGTAGTGCCTGGTGTCACGCAACCGGGCAGCAGCGGCGGCCAGGTCCTCAGCGGGGCTCACGACGCCACCGCCATACGCTTCGGGGCGATGAACTCGACCCACTTCTCGCACTCGTGGTCGGCTTTCCAGGTCCGGCAGTCCTCCTCAGTGAAGGACTCCTTCTCGTCGGCCCAGTCCTCTCCCATGGAGGCGTCACAGGTCTTGCACACGGCGTCCCACGACGGCTCGGGAGCCTTGGGCTCCTCGATCTCCTGGCCGCGGCAGGCTGGGCAGTGGATCCGCTTGACGTGCTTGCCGCCCTCGGTGGGGCCTTCCCAGACGACCCATCCGGCGGCTCTCGCGCCATAGCTGATGTGCTCCGGTTTGATGCTCGCCGGGGCGTAGACGGACGGGCAGGACAGGCACCTGATCACGCTCATGACGCCTCGCCTTCGATGGCGAACAGGCCGGGCTGGTGGTTGAAGTGCTTGACGAGGCGCTTGCGCAGCCAGTCGAGGCCCTCCGGAGTGACCGATGTGACGGGCTTGCCCGTGGTCCCGGCGCGTCTCGTGGCGACCCGGAAGTAGGGATCCATGTAGCGCTGGTACGGGGTGTTGTTGCTCTTGAGGATCTGGAGGTCGCGAAGCAGGATCAGGAAGTTGGTCCGCCCCAGACCGCCAGTGACGCGATCGAAGATCTGCGCGACGGCGGCCCAGTCGAACGTGCCGTCGGCGTCCATGAGGTCGGCCCACGACTCGGCGGGCTCACGCATGGCGTCCCGTTCCCGCTTCGTCTGCTCGTGCGCCTCAACTTCGTCCGCATAGGCACGCAGAGCGGCAGGCAGCTTGGTGGGGATGGCGGGATCCGTAGAGGCGGCGATGGTGTACTGGCCGGTCTTGCGAAGCGCGGGCAGGACGTCTGCGGTCACCCATTCTTGGAACGGGTCGGCGACAGCGGTCTTGCTCCGCATGATCAGTCGGTACAGGCCCGGCTCGGAGATCAGAACCGTCTGTGGGTCCAGCCCCAGGTCAGCGAGGGGGAACGTTTCGTTACCCCCACGGTGACGTGCGGGAACGTGGTCCTTGATCGCCTTGCGGGTGTTGGTGTAGGCGAGGATCGTCGCGGCGTCCTTGCCGACGAACCAGGGATCGCCGTTGATCAGAATCGAGCGGATGTCCTGACCGGTCACCGGGAAGCGGAACAGTTCGATCTCGCTCACTGGTCGCCACCCACGGACATCTGGTTGCGCTCCAGGTAGCGCTGAATCGACTCCAGCGGGATGCGCAAGTGCGAGTTCCGGGCGGGGCCTTTAAAAGCCTTGATCTCGCCCGCCTTGATGAGTTTCGCCAGCGTGGCCCGGCCTTTGCCGATGGCTCCGCAGGCTTGCGCGGTGGACAGAAGCATGTCACTTACCTCCATTCGCTTGCTCAGTCACAGTACAAGAGTGAGCAACTTGGCGCAACGGAAAAGGCGCGTCTCGTTGGTCAGAGACAGGACAACGGCGTACAACCGACATGTGACCGACAGAGCCCCCGCTGCGCCACTCCACGCCCTCGTGCTCAAGACCCTGAGCGAGCAGGGCCGGAGCCAGAACTGGCTGCACAAGCGAACCGGCGTCTCCCGGAACACGATCGCCTCGTGGAAGACCCAGCCCCGCCCACCTCAAGCCGGGACCGTGCTGACCATCGCCGACGCGCTCGGCATCGACCGAGGCGAAGCGCTCCGCCTGGCTGGCGTCATGGATGACGCCGCCGCAGCGAGAACGGGAACCGCCCCGGATCTGTCGGAGATCCCCACAGACGCTCTCGTCGAGGAGCTCCACCGCATCGGCGACGAGCTGCGCCGACGCATTCCCAACTGACACCCGTCTCCTCCTTTCGCGTGGTTGGTCTGCTGGCTCCCGAACAGCAGACGGGGCCCGGCCCCGCCGTCTCCCTCTGAGAGGGCGGGACCGGGAGAGGGGTCAGAACGGCGAGTCGTCGAGGCGCTCCCACGGCGACAGGGTGAGCGTCCGCATGTACGCGGTGGCCCTGTTGCCATGCGCGGCTTCTCGCGCCGCCTCCGCGCTCGTGTAGTCCACGAACAAGTTGCAGGCGTCAGGTGTCTGGTCGCCGCCGACCGCGACCCCGAACCGGCACTCGACAGGCAGCGCCTTCCGCCGGGAGCGGTCCTCACGCGCCCGCCGCAACTCCCGAACCAGGTCCGGGAGCGCGGCCAGCAGCTCCGCCTTCGTCGAGGTGAGCGTCATCACTGGGGGCAGTTCGTTCAGGAGGCGCTCGATCGCGTCGAGGTCGACGGACTTCTCTAGCCCGTCGGCAGGTTCGTCCGGCGGTTCGGAGTGCCAGCCGGGTTCGTTCTTGGCCATCGGGGGTCTCCTACGGGTGCGGCGGGGCTTGGGCGGGGTCGGGCTGCGCGGGGAGGACGAACAGGCCGTCGGCCTCCTCCTCCTCGTTGGGGTCGGCGAGGGGCTCTTCGGGCTCCAGGAACACGGGGTGGTCAGCCACTGCGATCACCCGGCCGTCACGTGGTTGACCAGAGCGATAACCGCCCAGATGACGACGCCGATCAAGGCCAGCGACACCAGGGCAGAAGCGATCCACACGGCGATGAAGCAGCCGGCGCCCAGGTCTTCGGGCCCGCGCCTGGCCATCAGTTGCCGACCTGCGCGACCAGCGACACCGGAGTCTTGACGTCCTGCGGTCGGTCCGACTGGAGGTAGTCGCCGGTCCAGGTGATCAGGGTTCCGTCGGTGGTGAAGAAGAAGATCCCCGGCTCGTTACCGCCGTACGTGCCGTCGTCGCCGGCCGAATCAACGACCTGGTAGCAGGCGGACGCGCCGCAGGCGTCGATGATGTCGTCCTGCGGCAGGAGCTGCGACGACACGGACGTGACCTTGCCCTTGACCGTGTAGTACGAGATGACCTTCGCGTCCTTCGACAGCAGGTACACGTACGAGACCCGGGACGGGTTGTTGCTGCGCTTCAGGTACTCCGACAAGTTCGCCCGATCCAGCGGGCTGTTCAGGTCGCCCGCAGGGAACGGAACGGCCTTCTCGTACTTCTTCTGCTGGTTGCCGCTCGTCGCCTGCGCCGCTTCGCGCTCCTTGCTGCCGCTGTCGCAGCTACCGGCGGTGGTCGCCAGAACGAGGAGGGCCGCGCCGAGGGCGACCGCGCCGCGCTTGTTGATGCTCTTCATAGGGGGTCTCCGATCAGGGGGTTAGTTGCAGGCGGGGGTGTCGTCGGTGATGCGCTCGGGCAGGGCGCGGTCCTTGAACAGCGACCGGTTGGCCTTCGCGGTGTCGGCGTTGTACTTCTCAGCCAGCTCCGTCCGGGTGTCCTTCAGGCCGCTGAGCTCGGTGTCGAGGCGGTCGCGCTTCGGCGCCGCCTGGAACTCATCGCCCGGGTCGCCGTTCGGGTACCGCTCGTCGTAGGCGGCGATCGCGGCTTCCTTCTCGGCGATCTGCTTGTCCTTGACGCGCACCCCGGAGCACAGGTCGAAGTAGTGCTCGTACTGGTAGAGGACGTTGTCTGCGTTCCCGACCTTCTCCCGCACCTGCCCAGCAGTCCGGACCGGCTGAGTGACCCAGCCGATGATCACGACCACCAGCCACACGACCAGGCCAGCCAGGATCGCGGAGAAGAACCACCTCCACGGGCGCCAGGACACGCCCGTCTCCTCGCGGAAGTCGTCCTTGAAGCTGCTCACTTTTTGATCTCCTTCTTGGGGTTCCGGAAGTCCGCGATCTTTTGGTCGGTGATGGCGGCGAAGTTGTCGATGTCGCGGAACTCGCGGGCATCTCGTTCGAGGTCGGCGACGAGCGCCTCGTAGCGGGCGAGGTCCTTGATGGCCTTGCGTCCGGCCTTGGCCCGGTCTTCAAGCCAGTCGGACACGTGGATGCCGACGAAGAGCAGGGCGAGGGAGCCGGGAAGCCAGAGGAACCAGTCCACGACGGGCTCCTTTCAGGGGGTTGGTGGGGGTGTCGGCTCTGGACACCCCCGATAGGAGTTCAGAGCCGACACCGAGGTCAGAGCAGAGGCAGGAGGATCAGGAGGACGATCAGGACCACCGCGATCCACAGGGCCGGGTTGTCGCTCACGCGCTCACGTCCATGTCCGACGGAGACCCGTACCTGGGGTCCGCGGCCTGCAGAAGGAGATCGGGGAGACACGCGCCGCACCGCTCGCCGTCGTCCCGCGGGTCGAGGCACTCGTTCACGTCTCCCCCTCGGGGGCGTACTCCAGAGCGGGAGACCACCCGCCGGCCTCGTCGAGGTACACCCAGCCATGCACCCAGTGCCGGACCGGGACCTCTGCGGGGTTCGCGGCGCCGCGGCGGATCTTCCAGCCGTTGGCGTACGACTCGGCCGGGCTGCGCTCTACCAGGTCATGGCACGCTCGGCACGCATGAACGTTGTTGGCCGCGGTGTTCGACCGCGGGTCCTTCGTGCCGCCCATGCCCTTCGCGATCCGATGCGACGGATCCGTCGCGGGCGCGTTGCCGAGGCACACGATGCCCAGCTCGCACCAGCCGCCGGACCGCTTCGCCAGCAGCGCCATGACCGCGGGCGGCGGACCCGTACGGCGGGCACGCTTCGGCTTCTTCGCCGCGGTCCGCTTGAGACCGCTCCCGCCCGACTGCAGCCCCTTGCCGCGGTTCATGGGCGTCTTCGCCGTCAGTGGTGTCTTCCGCTCCAGAGGGGTGCGCTTCACAGCTGACCACCCGCCAACTGCATCTCCGCTCGCGCGGTGCTCTGGATCGTCCGGCCCACGTCGATGCGGGCGTGGAGCGCACGAAGGTGCTCCTTCTGGAGCCGCACCGCCGCGGCGGCCTTGCCATGGATGCGCCACAGATCGTCGGTGGCGATGAGCGCGAGCTGCTTGCGGTCCTCGATCGACCCGTCCGCATCCCGGAACGCGTGGGCGTACGCCACCTTGAAGTCGCCCTCAGCCTCAACCGCGACGAACTCCAGGTCAGCCATCTTGGTGACGGCGTCATCAAGGTCGCGGGACAGCTGGCCGAGCTGCTTGATGATCGTGAGCATCTCCGTCATGCCGCACCGCCGCTGGCCCACGGGTCCTCAGGGGCGCGCCCGCGTTCGGCGGCCTTCGGGTTGGACGTGACGTCCTTCACGAGCCGGTTATGCGCCGACTTCTCCGGCCCGGTCATCGTGCCGACCTCGGCGAGCTGCTCGTCGGACACCTGGCGGCGGGCGATCGTGCCGTCCTGGTTACGAGGCAACCCATCCGCGGGCCCGTTCAGGACCTTCTGCCGCTCCTGCACCAACGCCATGAGCCGGTTCGCGGTCTCGCTGTTGATGCGCCGGCTCCGCATCGCCTCGGTCACGTCCTGGCGGAAGCTGGCCACGGTGTCGAGGCTGCTCTCGGCCAGGCGCTTCTCGAATACGTCCACCCAGTCGGTGTCCACGACGATCTGCGCCTGCGCCGCCTGGTGCTTCGGCGCCGCACGCTGGCCAGGGTCAGCAACCGGGTTCTCCGCTGCGGGATTGTCGCGGTCGCCTTTCTGCCACTGCGCCAGCGCCACACCGAACCGCTGGGCGGCGTTCCTCAGAGCGTCTCCGATGAGGACCTTGACCGCGTCGTGCTGGTTCGACGGCACCGACCCGTAGCCGGGCCGGGTAACGCCGCACACGGTGAGGCGTATCCACATGCCGACCGGGTTGCCGAACTTGTCGGTGTCGAGTGCTGGCAGGCCGGTCTCGTCGAGCGCGAACGGCTCCCAAGACCAGTACGGGTCTACGTCCAGCAGACGCTCGGTCACATCGGCGTGGCCGACGTAGTCGATGTGGATGTGCTTGCTGGAGACGTACGCCTTACAGACCGCACACTTCTGCTTGACGTGCCCCGCCTTGGTGCAGTTCTTGTTCTTGTCGGAGCAGTCGGAGCACGTGACCCGCGGCAGCTGGCCGATCTGTTCCTCTCGGAACGGCTCCTTCAGCTTGAGCAGGGATGCCCGCTCAAGGTCGGTCGTGGTCACTACTCGTCGTCTCCTCGGTCGTCGTCGTGTCGGTCGTCGGCCCACTCCAAGAGCCGCTCGTAGCGCTCCACCGGGTCAGCGATCGGGGTAGGTGCCGCGGGCATCCACGGCTCGTCACGCGCGAGGTAGGCGCTGATCGCGTCCTCGTAGCTCACGGCGCCTCCCGGTGGAGGCGGCGAACGAGCTTGGAGTGGCCGACCATGACGTCCATGGCGTGGGCTCGGGCCGCGATGTCCTGCCAGCGGACGAGGACATGGCCTCGCGTGTCGGGGGTGACGTACAGCACCCGTACCGGGCGTCCGCTGTTCCACGCGAGGCAGGACACGATGTCGCCCGGCCCGAGACGCTGGGCGAGGCATGCCTGCTGGAGGAATGCCTGCACGTCCGGGAGGGTGAAACGGCGATGACCGCCCAGCGTCACAGTTGACGCGGTGATCAAACCGCCGGTCTGCCAGTACCTCACCCGGCGCGAACCCACCCCGAGTAGGGAGGCGACACCGGTAGAGGTCAGATGCGTCACGCCTTGCGGCCAGGCGACCGTGGCGGGGAGAACAGCGGGAGCGCCCATCAGCTCTCACCGCCCTGCGGGGAGTCGCCACGCAGCAGCGCGTCCACAGCCGCACGCGGAACTCGGCGGTGACCGCCCGGGGTGAGGATCGACGGGAGCTTGCCCGCCTTCGCCCACCGGGTCACAGTCTTGGGATCCACCCTCATGAGGGCGGCGACCTCGCCGGGCGTCAGCAGGTCGTCGGCGTGGGGCCCGGGGCGGGTCATGCGGGCACTCCGGTCTGCTCAGGAAGGGAGAGGGGAGACCATGACCCGCCGCCTCGGCGGACCAGGATGGTCGCGTCCTCTGGCAGCTCGTTGTCGTACTGCCAGTCGCGGATCTGCTCCCGCGCGAGCTCCGCGAGAACCCGGCCGTCGCACGGGAGTTCCGCGTGGACCTGGTCTCCGTCGCCGTCGAGACCGGTGTGGATGACCTTGTAGGAGGTCTCCATGAACGTCTTGGTCATGGTTAGGGCGCTCACGCGATCTCTTCCTTGTTCTCCCGCACGGGGTAGGTGGCCGGGAACTCGGCAGTCACCTCTCGCAGGTGCTCGGCCCACCAGGCCGCGGTGAACACCTCCGACAGGAGCCGCCCATCAACGAGGTTGCCGATCACCGCTTTCACTGCGGTAGTGCGGGTCATCAGCAACCATTCGCGGTCCCGCCCGGCGTCCGCCGGGGGCGGGACGGTCAGCGCCTCACGAATCGCGGCCAGCAGGTCCAGGACCTCGGTGGTGGGGACGGTCGTCGGCTCAGACATTGGGCACCGCCGGAACCTGCTCGGCAGCGGCACGCAGGTAAGCGACAACGTCGGCTCGTCCGCAGCGGGGCGTCCACAGGAGCAGCCACCGGTCATCGACACCCACGGCGCGCAGGTGCGCGGCCAGCAGGTCCAGGGCGGCCTGCGTCAGCTCGTAGGACGGTGCGGCATAGAGCAGGGCCCGGTGCACGTCCACACGACCCATTCGGGTGTGTGGGAGGCCGGCGATCAGGTCCGCGGCGGCGGCCAGAACGGCGCCAACCGGGGACACGGTCGGGGTAGGCCGTTCAACGGCGGGCGCGGTCACCGGGCACCCGCCACGGTCGCGCCGTACACCGACAGCCGATCCACACCAAGCTTGGCCGCGACCGTCTTGATCGTGTCATGCAGGTGCAGGTGCGTCTCCCGGAACGCCTCCGGCTCCTCACCGTCGAACCCGTACGCCGACACCATGTACCGGCCCGACGGGCTCGTCCGAGGCGACTGGATCGTCACGGTGAACCCGTGGAAATGCAGCGCTTCCAGGTAGTAGCGGGTTGACCGGTCACTGACGACGGCCGGCGCTTCCTGGGTGATAATGCTCATTGACTTGCCTGCTCTCTCTGTGATGTCTCTGTGAGCGGGTGGGTCTCGCGGGTCCCGGCCGTGGCGACGGCTGGGCCCGCACTAAGGTCAGGCGACGAGGACGTACTCGACGGGCTCGTCAGCAAGGTCCGCCGCAGCGCACAGCGCGAACTGCCGCATCAGGCCGGCGGAGGCGTAGGACTCGGCATCCAGCAGGTGAAGGCCCGGGACGAGGACGGTCACGACGCACCGCCGAGGGAGAGCCGGTCCACGCTGGCCAGATCAAGGCGCAGCTGCTCGAACGGGTACCGCTGGAACTCCCGGACCGTCTCCCGGAACGTACGCAGCAGGTGCGGCAAAGCCCACGCCCTGATCTCCCACGCCGTACCGGTGAAGAAGAAGTAGCGGCGCTCCGTCTTGTGCGGCACACAACCGGCCTGACGGAGAATCCCCGCGGCGCGCAGGATCCTCGTGAAGTACGTGACGGGGATGTCCTCGCCGTACTCCTGATGGATGAGCGCGGTTGCCTCGTCGAAAGACAGCGTCACCATGCTGAGATCAATGCGCTTCCGGCGTGGGTTGAGGACGTGGCCCTTGGCGTAGTACGCCTCGATGACGTCGGCAACTTCGTTCTGGTAAGCGATCAGCGCCGGACGGGCCGCCTCGTGCACGCGGCGCTCGTCGATCGTGGCCAGCAGCATCAGGAACGTGCGGAGGTCCACCGTCGCGTGCTCGCGGCGCTGGGAGTCGCCGGGAAGCTGCATGGTCCTGAGCACCATGCAGGCCCATGACTTGGTGCGGAGCTTCTCGTGCTGGTTCTTGTAGTCCAACCCGATGTGCTCCAGGGCGGGCTTCAGCACGATGAACGGCTTGTTCTCGTCCTCGACCGCGAGAACCTCACGGTCACGGAACGGGATGTGGATGAGCTCGTTCACGCTGCCCGTCCGCCCTTCTTCTTGGCGCGGTTCTCGCGGCGCGTCTTCGCGCTGGCCAGCGCGAGCTTCTGCATGTACGCCTTGCGTAGCGATTCGGCGCGGCGCTTGCGCTCCTCGACCGGCAGGGTTCCCTCGGGGTCGACTTCGCGTTCGAAGCGGGCGAGGAACGCGTCCCGGCCGGGCTTGGTGCGTGCCAGCGGGTCTGCGGTGTTGGCCCAGGAGAGGTGGGCGCCCATGCGTCCGTGAAGGGCTCGCTCGGCGGGGGACATGCTCATGCCGACTCCCGCACGAGTTCGTCTTCGTCGGCGAGCTCGGTGGGGGGCTCGGCGACGAGAGGTTCGCGGCTGATCGCGGCTACGGGGACGTGCAGGGCGCGGGCGATGCGGTTGAGCATCTGCTCGCTGGGGCGCTTGTCTTCGAGCTCGATGTGGGAGATCACAGACTGCACGCAGCCGACCATGTCAGCGAGCCCTTCGACGGACAGTCCGTCCTTGATGCGGAGGGCTCGGATGGCGGGTCCGTGCTGTTGGATCGTTGTAACCGGAGGCATGTGGAGATATTAAGAGATGGATGGAGTCGGAGGCAAGAGTTTCTTGGAGATGAACGGAGTCATCAGGAGCCACATGGAGATATTTGGTCCCGGGAGTCACGTCGACTCCGTCCAACTCCGGCCAGCCAGGGGGTGTTACGCCTGCACCGCTTGACGTTCTCCTACCATCTCCATCAGAATCCGAAGTAAAGATCCCGATGACCATCGGAGCATGGCCATGAGCGATTACCCGCGCGAAGCGTGGCAGCGACTGGGCCGCCTACTAAGATCACGACGAGCACACATCTCCCCCGACTACAGAAACCGGGGCGAGTTCTGCAAGGCCACAGGCCTGAACTACAAGCTCGTCCAAGAGATCGAGGGCGCAGCCCGCGACACCTTCACCGACGAGTCGTTCGCGCTCTTCGAGACCGGCTACCGACTCACCGAGGGATCCATTCGCCGCGCACTGGCTGGCGGCGAGCTGACGCCGGCAGACCGAGATACCTCTACAGCTTCCCCTGTTGCGGCCGAGGCGAAGGCGCCCGCAGCGGAGCCGGAAGACGGCGCTGAGATCGACTGGGAGTCTTTCGCTCCACAGACTCCGACGGAGAAGGCGCTGTTTGCTCTCTACCAGGCCAGCCGTCGGGAGATGGATCGGAAGCTTGAGGAGATCAACGACAGAATTGATCGTCTTGCGGAGCGAGATGAAGGGGAAAGAAAGCTTGCCTAAAAGGGGGCATTCTGGGCAATTGCGCATCAAGGTTGGCAATTGCTCCTCAAGGCCGCAGGTTGAGTAACGAAACAGTTACAAGGCTGAAATGGGTATGGACCCCCCAGGGGTTTCGGGCGTCACCTATAAACCCGACAACCGAAACGGCGAGGGACTGAACGGCGCTCTCCGCAACAAACTGGGAGGTGTGGGCGTGATGTTCCACAACGCAACACAGTCCGAAAACCCAAGCGAGCATGCAGAGGAAACCTTGGAGCGGCTCCATCAGGCCGTGCGACGCATCACGGGCAGATCCATGACCAGGCGTGAGCGCATGCTGGTAAAAATGATTACCAGCTTCAGTGAGTTGCCTGCCACCCCCTCAGAGAAAACACCGCAAGACGCCAGGACTCCGCCCCTCGAAATCGTGAGAGCTCTCCGCTCACCTGTTGGAACGCAGCAACTGGTGAGCACCCGCGTCTCTGGACACAGAGCTCGGGTGGTGATAAACCCGCTCGGCAAACCGGACCCTGATCGCGAAGCAGCTGTCTGGAAGTGCATCGTTGACCTCGCCGAGGCGTGGGCTGTATGAGCGACGACAACGTACGGTCCTACAGGCGGCAACCACTCGAACCGGAAATCGCGGCAATAAGTCTCCACGATTCGGGCGAGACGCCGATCATCGTTGTCAACGTGGATGAACGTCGAACCCGGGCGCTGGCTGCTCTCAAAAAACTCAGACCGCACGTACTGATCCCTGCGGCCTTTGGCGCGATGATCGAACGGATTGTTCACACGATTCGCGAGCACACCACCGCGACGATCCTCATTGGATCCACAGCAGCCTCAACTGTGGTCATTACTCCCATGGCTATCAATTGGGACAATAGTGAGCAGAAGTTAGGTAAGCCGCCCTCGGCGATCCGCGTCGTCACCTTGCCGCCCCCGCCGGCTGCCACACGCACAGTCACCGCTAAAGCCACTCCAACGCGCACTCGTCCGGCGACCGCGGAACGAGCGACGCGCCAGCCCTTGCCTCAACGTCCTCCCGCGCCTACAGCCGCAAGCAGTTCCCGCCCCCCAAATCCCCCGCCGTCACGGCGACCACGGTCTTCATCTCCCCGGCCGAGTCCACCGACCTCACTGCCCAGCCCGGATCGGCCAGCGGAGCCCGCGCCCAGCCAAACGCAGTCTGCGCCGCGCTCAGACGCCTCACCAGCAGAGACGCAGGATCCTCCGCCTCCCCCCTCGCCATCGCAAGAGCCAACGACTCCGGAGGCCCCCGCCTCCGGTTGTGTGGTTCGCGTCGACTTGGACCCGCTCCTAGACGTGTGCGTCCTGGGTTAGAGCTGATCACCGAGTGCCATGCGCCGGTGCGCGTCGATCGCACGCTGCTCAGCGTTCGCTCGGCCGTACCGGCGCGGCATGTCCAGCGTCGACCAGCCGAACAGGCGCATGCTGTCCTGATCGGAGCCGCCGGCGGCGAACCACGCGTCCGCGGCGAAGTGGCGCAGCTGGTGGGGGTGGATGCGCGGCACTCCTGCCACGTCGCACCTGCGCTCCATCATTTGGTAAATCCCTGACGGGGTGAGCTCCTTGCCGCGCGAGCCGAGCCACAGGGATTCGAGTTTCGCCAGCGGATGCTTGGCGCGAACCCGCATGTACCGGGTGAGGGCCTTACCGGTTTTGGCGCCGAATGGGATGGCCCGCCACTTCTTGCCCTTGCCGAGGATCAGCACGACGTCCTGGGTAAAGTCGACGCGTTCCACCAGGACGCCGGCCATCTCTGAGACCCGCGGCGCTCCGGGCTCGCAGAACAGGCGGATGATCGCCTCGTCCCGGTAGGAGTCGTGGTCTTTGTTGTTGCAGGTGGCCAGGACCTCGCGGACATCGTCAGTGCTCGGGATGGGGATGGGGCGGTCCTCGCCTTTGGGTTCCTTCATCTTTGCCATGGGCGAGATGTCCAGATCGATGCCGTCTTCTTCGGCCATCCAGTTGTAGAAGCGTCGCAGGGAACGGAAGCGGTTGCCGGCGGTGACGGCGGAGCGGGTCTCCTTGATGTGGAGGATGAAGTCGCCAATTTGGGTCTTGGTGAGCTCGTCCAGGGGTGCGCCGTCGCAGAAGGCTTCGAGTTGTTCGACGGCTTCGAGGTAGCCCTGGACGGTGCGGGGGCTGCGGCCGAGGAGCTTCAACTCCCGGTGGAAGTCGCGCCATAGGAGGAGATTTCCCTGGTCAGCGAGGCGGGGGTCGAGGCGGATGGGGGAGGTTGCCATGGAGTGCTCCCTGGGGGTGGGGATCAAATCCGGAGCCGACGAATCAGATGCTTAGGGAGCGCCATAGTAGGCACAAAAAAGAGGCCCGATCAGCGTTTCCGCTGATCGGGCCCTTCACGTGCGGCCGGAGGTACTCGAAACCCCAACCTTCTGATCCGTAGTCAGATGCTCTATCCATTGAGCTACGGCCGCTCGCTGCGTAAGCAAGCATAGCGGGTTTTGGGCGATGCCTCGAACCGGTTAAACGATCGCCCTCCGATCCGCGCGTCGACGCCGGGTTCCTCGGTGGGGACGGGGATCCGGGCAGGGTGCCGAAGAGGCCGTACCTCGGCGGGCGGGAGGATCGAGGTGAGGACGCCGGGGAAACGGATCTCCATCTCGGCGAGCCGGAGCTCGTGGCGGCGGAAGCCGCCTTCCGGGGTGACGCGGAGGAGGCCGGCCTCGCGGAGGGCTTTCAGGTGGTGGGAGAGGGTCGGCATGCTCACTGGGACGTCGAACCGGCCACAGACCACGCCTCCGGCCTCGGCGGGCCGGCGGACGGCCGAGAGGCGCACCTCGTCGGCGAGGGCGTTGAGCATGCCGGGGAGTGTGACGGAGGCCACGCATTGGGATCGCCGGTGACCCCGGCCTTGATCCCGGCGTCAACGGCTCTTCTCGGGAGATTCCGCAGTACCCCTACCGCGCCCGGGGCATCGTCGGCGCTGATGAGGTGCCGATGGGCCGGATACATCCTTGTGTGTACGGGTGACCCGTCCCGAGCCGGACCCGCGGGCCTCATCGGGGTGATGAGATGGGAGGCATGAGACGAGACGACGCGCTGTGGGCCGTGGCGTGCTTCGTCAGCGGTCTCCTCCTGCTCGCCGCGGGCGCCTACCAGCACCGATGGGCCTCCGCTCCGCTGTTCGCCGGACCGCTGGCGATCGCGTGCGCAGGGGTCGCGGTACGGCGGAGCAGGCCGCTGCTCTCGCTGGGACTGGGGGTCGCGGCCTTCCTCGGCGACTTCGCGATGGGCCCGTCCCTGGGCACGGTGCTGATCATCACGGACAACCTCTACGCGGGGGTCAGGTACGGTCCGCGGGCGCTGGGCCGGTGGATGCTCGGCATCACCTCGGTGATCGCCGTCGTGGCGGGCGTGATCGCGGGGGCCCTCTTCAGGCACTGGTCGGCCGCCGCCATCTTCCTCGTCCAGGGCGGCCTGGTCGGGGTGACCCCCGTCTTCACCGCCATGCTCACGAGGCAGCTGCAGGACCAGGCGCTGTCCGAGCGCGCGAGGGCCGAGCAGGTGGCGCGACTGGCGGAGCTGGACCGGGCGGCGGCGGTGCAGGCAGAGCGGACCCGGATGGCGCGGGAGCTGCACGACATGATCGCCAACCACTTCAGTGCGATCGCCATCCAGTCCACCGCCGTCCTCTCCCGCAGGGACCTGGACGCGCGAGCCGTACGGGAGGTGCTGGCGTCCATCAGGGAGAACAGCGTCGAGGGCATGGGAGAGATGCGCGCCATGATCGGGTTGCTCCGGCAGGACGGCGAGGAGCCGGAGGCGACCAGGCGGCGGTTGACCGAGGCCGGAGAGCTGGCCGAGCGGGCACGGGAGGCGGGACTCGACGTCCGGATGCGCGTGGACGGCGAGGCAAGGGAACTGCCCGCCTCGGTCGACCTGGCCGGTTACCGGATCGTCCAGGAGTCGCTGACCAACGCGCTCAAGCACGGCGGCAAGGCCGCCGACGTGGTGATCGGCTACCGGCCGGGGCTGGTCACGTTGACCGTGGACAACCCGATCGACGGCGCGGGGCGGGGGCTTCCCGGCGCGGGTGCGGGGATCATCGGCATGCGGGAGCGTACGGCCCTCGTCGACGGGGTCTTCGAGGCCGGGCCGTACGACGACGGCTGGCGCGTCCGCGCCGAGCTGCCCACCCGGGAGATCGCATGACCACCCGGCCGCCCAGCGGGAGATCGCATGACGACCCGACCACTCGGCCGGGGGATCGCGTGACCACCCGAACGCCCGCCCGGGAGATCGCATGACCATCCGAGTCCTCGTCGCCGACGACCACGCGGCGGTCCGTGCCGGGATCGTCCTCATCCTCGACGGCCACGAGGACGTCGAGGTCGTCGGCCAGGCGGCCAACGGGGAGCAGGCCGTCGAGATGGCCCTCGATCTCCGTCCCGATGTGGTCCTGATGGACATCCGGATGCCGAAGCTCGACGGGATCTCCGCGACGCGCGAGCTGAGCGGGATCACCGACGTGCTGATCCTGACCACGTTCGACCTCGACGAGTACGTCTTCGGGGCGCTGCGGGCCGGAGCCGCCGGGTTCCTGCTCAAGAACACCGACGCCGACGCCCTGGTGGACGCGGTGCGGGTGGTGGCCAGGGGCGAGGGGCTCATCGCGCCCGCGGTCACCCGGCGGCTGATCTCCGCCTTCGGCGCGTCGGTGCCCGAGCGCAGGTCGTACGAGGTCGGCGGTCTCACCCCGCGCGAGCGCGAGGTACTGGCCTGCATCGGGCGAGGCCTGTCGAACGCGGAGATCTCCGCGGAGCTGGACATGGCGGAGGCGACGACGAAGACCCATGTCAGCCGGTTGCTGAACAAGCTGGGTCTTCGCAGTCGCGTTCAGGCCGCGATCCTGGCCCAGGAGCTCTCCGCCGAGAAGTGATCCGTCCTGGCCCACGGGCACTCCACTGGAAAGTGACGCGGCCTGGCCGGGAACCCTCCGCCGAGAGGTGACGCGGCCTGGCCAGGAGCTCTCCGCGAAAACCTGGTCAGGAACCCTCCGCGGAAAGGTGATCCGGGAGAGCCCGGGTCAGGAACCCTCCGCCGGGACGTACAGGGAGAGGGTCTCCGCGACACAGGCCGGTTTCCTCCCGTCCTCGATCTCCACGGTCATGCGCACGTTCGACAGGTAACCCGAGGGGGTGCCCTTGAGGTCGACGAGCTCGGCCCCGGCGCGGATCCGCGCGCCGACCGGGACCGGCGCGGGGAATCGGACCTTGTTGAGCCCGTAGTTGATGCCCATGGCCAGGCCGCCCACCTGGATGAGTTCCGACATCAGGGAGGGCAGCAACGACAGGCTCAGGTACCCGTGGGCGATGGTGGCGCCGAACGGCCCCTGCTTCGCCCGTTCCACGTCCACGTGTATCCACTGGTGGTCGCCGGTCGCGTCGGCGAACAGGTTGACCTGCTCCTGGGTGATCTCGCGCCACTCGGTGTAGCCGAAATGTTCCCCGACGGCGGCCTTGAACTCGGTGATGTTGGCGAAAGTTCTCATGTCCGGAACTTTATTTCGTTGAGGGTACGGCGAGAAGGTTCACCACCGTGAACTCCTTGCCGCCGCCCACTTCCCTCGTCGTGCACATCGTGCCGTTCCCGGTGGGGGCGGGCGCGCCCGACGGGCGGGGACGGCCGCCGGCGTCGGCCGTCCCGCAATCCTCGACGGTCCTCTCGTCGGCGTCCCAGTAGAGGATCGAGCTGGGCGAGGAGGAGATTCCCGTCCCGTAGCCCCCGCCCCCCTCCCGCATCCGGGACATCCCGGCGGCGAGGCCGGTGACCGCGTCGTACACCGTCACCAGGGGAATGTACGCGTCCCGCTCCCCGCTGAAGGGGGACCCCATCATCCCGAACCTGTCGACGACTCCTCTCCCCGCGCTGAACCCCGGCAGGAGCCTGCGGTCAGAACCGTCCGGCCGCTGGACCACCGCCGTGTCCCCCTGTTGCCCGAAACACCAGACGGGGCCGCACCGGAAGCCGCTCCCCCCTGCCGGGACGCTCACCTCGGTGGTCCGGCCCGTCTCCAGGTCGACCGTCCTGGTCTGGTTCTCCGGCCCGCCCTCGCCCTCCCTCCCCCCGACGTCGACGGCCAGCGGCCAGGTCAGCAGGTGGAGTCCGTCGGTGTTCCCGAGCCTTTCCGGGGTTCCGCCGCTCACCGGCATGCGGTAGATGCCCCCTCCGCTCACCGACCACAGGAGGAAGTTCGAGTCGACGGCGATCCGCGTCACCTTCGCGAGGTCACCGGTGACCTCGCCGACCCGCTTCGCGACGCCGCCGGAGCGGGGAACGACCCAGAAGTCGGCCCATTCGTCGGAGTCGTTGGGCGTCTCCCCCCACCAGGCGATGTAGTCGGAGCCCACCTCGAAGTCCTGCACGAAATAGCCCTTCACCCCCGTGACGGGCATGGTCGTGAGCACGGTGCTGCTGCGGTCGGCCGTGTCGTACACCTCCAGGCGGCCCGATCTCTCGAACGACGACTCGGCCGAGAGCAGCAGCTTCGTGGCGCTCAGGCCGGTGACCGGGCGGTACCTGTGGCCGTCCGCGGCCCGGACGGGAATCGTGGAGACCGCCATGGGCCAGACCTCCGCGACGGGCCGGACGTCGATCGGCGCGGTCTCTTCCCTGTTCGCCGGTCCTCCCGCTCCGTTCTGGACCGGCTGCTCGGTGTCTCCGGCCGCGCCGCCCGATGGCGCCGCCTGGGTCAGGCTCACACCCTCTCCGCCCCTGTTGGGGAGGGTGTCCCTGACCACCGCCATGCCACCGACCACCGCGATCATCCCGGCGACCGCGAGCACCGACTGCGTCCGCACGCGCCGGCGCCGCCTGCGCTGCCTGCCGATCGTCACCACCAGGTCCTCGACCGGCTCGGGCGCGGACCGCGCCGCGCAGGCCAACGTACGGACCAGCGCCTCCTCGTCCCTGTGGCTCATCACACTCGCTCCCCCTCAAGAGCGGCCGCCCTGATCCTGAGCTTGTCCAGCGCGCGGGCCGCCTGGCTGCGCACCGTGCCCCGCGAGACACCGAGAAGATCGGCGATCTCCTGGTCGGAGAGGTCCTCGTAGTAGCGCAGGACCAGTACCGCCCGCTGTTTGGGCGGCAGGCGCTTCAGCTCGTTCCACAGGCCGACCTCGTCTCCGAGACGGTCGTCGGTGTAGGCGGCCTCAGGCACCGTCGCGACCAGCCGTTCCCTGTGCAGCCGCCGCCAGACGCTGATGTGCAGGCGGGCCATGGTCGTACGGACGTACCCTTCCGGATCCTCCCTTCTCCTCACTCTCGGCCACGCGTCCCCCAGACGCATGAGGGCCTCCTGTGTCAGGTCGGCCGCGTCCTCGGCGTTCCCGGTGAGTACGTAGCCGTACCGGTACAGCGCCCTGCCCCGTGCGGCGACGAAATCGGTGAACTCCACGCATCCAGGGACGCTTCAGGGACACGTTCTGTTGCATTTCTTTTCATCTGTCTCCGGCATGCCGCTTTCCGGCTGGCTTCTGCCAGCTTTTCGTACGGTCCGCATCTTGTTTTCGCTGTACGGCCCGCGACGCAACACCGGCCGTTCACGCGGGTTCCCTAGCGTGCCGCCATGAGACGACGCATGACGATCACCATCGGCGCGGCCGTGCTGGCACTGGCGGTGTCCGCACCGGCGGTGGCCGACCCCGGGCAGCCCGGCTCGGGCCTTCCCACCTCCGGCGGCGCCGGTACCCAGCAGGCGGATTCACAGCAGTCGGGTTCCGGTCACTCCGGCCACTCTGGATTCGGGCGCGCCACGCTCACCGGGTTCGCATCCCTGCCCGCGCTGACCTTCGTCCCCGGCAGCGAGCCGTCGGGGTCCCAGCTCGGCACGGCTCCCATCAACGGGGTGACCCCGCCGTTCGCCGGGCAGCCGGTGCAGGGCTTCAGCGGCATCGTGCGGCGGCACGACGGCACCTTCGACGTGCTGTCCGACAACGGTTTCGGCGCCAAGGACAACAGCGCCGACTTCCTGCTGCGGGTGCACCGGGTGAAGCCCGACTTCCGTCGTGAGAAGGTGTCGGTGCTGGGCGGGTTCAACCTGAGCGACCCCGACAGGCGCGTCACCTGGCCGCTGACCCGGCCGGACCGGAAGCTGACCGGCGCCGACTTCGACGTGGAGTCGATCGTGCGGACCCTCGACGGCACCTACTGGATCGGGGACGAGTTCGGCCCGTTCCTGCTGCACTTCTCCTCCTCGGGCAGGCTGCTCGAGGCTCCGGTCCCGCTGCCCGGCGTGAAGGCCCCGGAGAACCCCTCCCTCAACGGCGAGCAGCCGAACCTGGGACGGAGCAAGGGCTTCGAGGGCATGGCCCGCTCGGTCGACGGCCGCACGCTGTACCCGCTGCTCGAAGGCACCGTGACCGGCGACGCCGCCGGGACGCTGCGGATGAACGAGTTCGACCTGCGCAGGCGGGCCTACACCGGCAAGCGCTGGACCTACACGCTGGAGAGCCCCGACAACGCGATCGGCGACATGATCGCGGTCGACCGGCACCGGTTCCTCGTCATCGAGCGTGACAACCTCCAGGGGGACGCGGCCAGGACCAAGCGCATCTACATGGTGGACACCCGCCACGCGGACCTGCGCAAGACCCTCGTCGCCGACCTGCTCGACCTTGCCAACCCGCGCGGCCTGGGCGGGTTCGGGGAGACCTTCCGCTTCCCGTTCCAGACCATCGAGGACGTCGTGATCCTCGACGACCGGACCCTGGGCGTGCTGGACGACAACAACTTCCCGTCCTCCGCCGGCCGCACCCCGGGCAAGCCCGACAACAACGAGTTCATCACCGTGCGCCTGTCGCGCCCGCTCCAGGCCGACATCCGCGTCTATCTGTGACGCCCGTGGGCCCTTCCTCCCCGCTCCGCGAGCCCTTCCTCCCTTCCGGGAGGGAGGGCTCGTCCCTTCGCGGGAGGAAGGGCCCGGCTCTTCCCGAGGGGCCCGGCGCTGAGCCGTCGCGCTCCTGGCGTGATCCGACCCGGTGAACATTCCCGGCATTCCCGTTTCCCTTGCCGCGCGAACAATTACGACAAAACAGCAAATAACAATAGATAAGATCTCATCAGTCTTCACGGCGCCATTTATTTGCTCTGCCCCAACCGTTTCAATGCGCTATCTCATGGTCCGGGGGGTATCTCCTAGCTGCTGTCACTTATGGGGCAGTGAGGGATATCAGATGTTTTCGGAACCAGAAATGAGATGGGGAAATAACGTGCTTCCTCGAAAGAGCGGACGGACACCGGGGGCGAACTCCGGCAGGCAGGTGGGCGTCCTCGCCATCGCGGCAGTCGCCGGCATCCTCATGACGTCGAACCAGGTACCGGCCGGCGCCACCATCGGGCAGGCCCGGGTGCTCGGCTCGATCTCACAGCTGAATGCCGACAGCACTCCCGGCGACCGGTTCTCCGGCCGCCCCGACCCCTCCCGCCGCCAGCATCGCGGGCACGAGACGAGGCCTTCCGACAGGTGGCGGGGAAGGTCGCAGCGCCACCAGGATCGTCCCTACGACCGCTACCGCGGACGCAGGGGCGACAACGCCGCACCCGCCGGGCGCCAGCGCCTTTCCCGTTCCGAGCGGATGATGCGGGAGCTCCAGGAGGACCCGTCGTTCCCGGAGATCATCGTTCGCGAGAAATGAGCCCGATGGGCGACCGCCCGTACCGGCCGTGACAAGGCGCGAGAGGACGAGGTCGAGAGACGGGGCGCCGGACCTCGCGCGCCACAGGGGCGAGGACGGGGCGCCGGGAACCGGCGGGTGACCGGTACGGCAGGACGAAGAAGAGCGGTCGGCCGCCCCGGCACCGGATCGGGCGCCACCGAGTCGCGGAAGGAACGCGCGTGCCGTACCGGCGCGTATCGGTGCGCATCGGTACGGCACACATCACCTCGTCCCCCTCCCGGCGACCCGACTCCCGTCCCCCCGGCCCCCTCCTCCCTCTGCCAGCTGAAATCATCCATTGAACGCCATGGATGAATAATCATTACAAATACGACTAAATCATAGATGAGGTGCAGGTTTTCCTTCACAACACTGTTTATTTGCTCTTCCTGAACTATGACGGCGCGTTATCCGAATAAGCCTCGGGTATCTCCTGTCCGTCGTCACTTCCGTGACCGCATGACAGATCCGAATGTTTTCGGAATTAGCAATGATATGGGGAAATAACGTGCTTCCTCGTAGTAGCAGATGGGCGTCAGCCCTTTCCGGTAAGCGCGCCGGCGCTTTGGCCGTCGCAGCGATGGCCAGCATCCTCATGATGTCGTCGAATCAGGCGCCGGCGAACGCCACCGGGGGGACGAACCTTCTCGATCTCGCCCCCTACAGCGACACCGGGGGCGCCGGCGGCAAAGCCCGTTCTCGACATTCCGCGCACCCTGGCGAGAAGCCCCTTCTTCGCCCGTGCCGGCCCTGCCGATGCCCCAAGGGTGCCCGTGACTGTGACTGCCCGGGCGGTCGCGGCGGGGACGGGTGCGGCAGGGACGACCGGGATCGGGACCGAGACCGAGACCGGGACCGGGACCGAGAGCGGGACGACGATGACGATGACGCAGTGATCGCCATTCCTGTCCCCATCCGTACACCTGTCAGGCCGGCCGGCACTCCCGTCGGCACTCCCACCAGGTCCGACCCCGGGCCCGCGGGACCGGCAGGACCCGCAGGACCCCCAGGACCCGCAGGACCCCCAGGACCCGCGGGACCGGCAGGACCCGCGGGACCGGCAGGACCCGCAGGACCGGCGGGACCCGCAGGAGCGGACGGACTGGACGGACCCGCAGGACCGGCAGGACCCGCAGGACCGGCGGGACCGGCGGGACCCGCAGGAGCGGACGGACTGGACGGACCAGCAGGACCCGCAGGACCCCCAGGACCCGCAGGACCCGCAGGACCGGCGGGACCCGCAGGAGCGGACGGACTGGACGGACCCGCAGGACCGGAAGGACCCGCAGGACCGGAAGGACCCGCGGGGCTGGCAGGCCCTCCGGGACCGGCGGTACTCGTGGAGTCACCCCGTCCCACGGGGTGCGCGATGGCCAGTCCCCTGGTCGTTCTCCAATCCATGTGCGCGGTCGCTCCTGTCAGCTTTCCCGTCGTTCCCGTCGCCCTTTCCGGGCCTCTCTGCGTCCCCGCTCCTGTCAGCACCATCGACGTTCTCCACCTGTCAGGAAGCATCGGGTGCGTGTAGCTCGTGGCGGGGCGGCGCACTTCCGTGACCCGCACGGGACAGGACGCGAACCGCTTCGACACGGGCACGACCTCACGGAATCCGTACGGCACCGGACCGCGCCGTCATCAAGCCCGATGACGGCGCGGCCGTAGCCGACCGGCACGGCCACCGATGTGATCCATCCGGGATGGGAACCGAAGATCACGCGGTGGCCGTGCCGGCGCGCGTCCACGGCCCGGCAGCCGAGCGTCGCCCTTTCCAAGAGCACGGCAAGCCGGTTCCAAGGTGGTTCTCGCAGACTTGGTCCGCCGCCCTTGGCACAGGACGAAAGATGCTTGCGATGAATGCCACAGAACGCCCGTACACCCACGAGATGGTGGTAGTCCACCGCGTCTTCCGGCGAGAGTCCGGTTTGATGCCGAGATTCGTCAGGGCGGTGCCCGAAGGCGACACGGCTCGCGCGGCCGAGATCGCCGAGCACTACCTCGACTACGCCGAGGGACTGCACCACCACCACAGCGCCGAGGACGAGCTGGTGTGGCCACTGCTGCTGTCTCGGGTCCGTCTGGAGAGGGACATGGTGGTACGGATGGAGGACCAGCACGACCGGATCGCCGAGACCCTGACCCGGATCGCCGAGGTGCTGCCCGAGTGGCGGCGCACCGCCTCGAAGGGAGCCGGTGAGAAACTCGCGATCGCGATGGAGGAGCACCGTACCGCCCTGGTCGAGCATCTGGACGACGAGGAGCGGTACGTGCTGGCGCTCGTCGCCGAGCACATGTCGGTCGCGGAGTGGGAGGCCGTCGGCGCCCGCGCGGTGGAGCAGATCCCCAGGAAGAAGCTCCTGCTCTCGATGGGCGCGATCCTGGAGGAGACCACCCACGAAGAGCGCGGGTTCTTCCTCGGCAAGTTGCCGGCCGTCGCCCGGCTGCTGTGGAGAACCGTCGGCCGCCGCCGGTACGCCAAGCAGGTGTCGCGTCTCCGAGGGCCGCTGGCGGCGTGAGCCCGGCCGGCGGGGCCGCCCGATGAGCCCCCGGCCGGAGTCGGGGAACGAGCCTCGCTCTGGAACCGGGTACGCGTCAGGGTCTCCATCAGTCCCGGGTCGTTTCAAGCCCGGGTCGTTTCAAGCCCGGCTGGTTTCAGGTTCGGGTCGTTTCAGGTCCGGGTCGTTTCAGGCCGACAGGGCCGCGCGGGCCGCCCTGAGGCGTTCCGTCTCGTCGCGGTCCGAGTCGTCGCCCGAGACCTCGTCGGCCCATGCGAGCAGGCGGTGCAGGTGGGAGTCGGTCATGGCCGTGACGACGCGGTGGCTGCCGACGAGGACCTCTCCGCCGGTCCCGTCGATGGTGATGAACGTGCCTTCCGGGACGGTGTGCCCCCCGGCTCGCACGCAGGCGGCGGCGACGTCGACCGTGAGGTCCGCGGCTCCCACGACGGCGGGCTTGCCCATCGCCCTCGCGACGACGGCGGCGTGGCTGGCCGGCCCGCCGCGCGCGGTGACGACCCCCGCGGCGGCGGCCAGGCCGTGCATGTCGAGCGGGGAGGTGTGCGGGCGCACCAGGATGACCGGGCCGTCGGCGGCCATCCGCACCGCCCTGTCGGCGGTGGTCGCCACCCTGCCGACCGCGACCCCCGGGCAGGCGCCCAGCCCTCGGGTGAGGATGTCACCCGCGTCGGCCGCCTCGATCCGGGGCGTGCGAGCGTGGCGAAGATGGTGCGGAGAGATCCGGAGCAGCGCCTCGCGGCGGCTGATGACGCCCTCGTCGGCCAGCTCCACCGCGACGCGGACGGCGGCGCGTCCGACGAGGTTGCCGGGCCGCACCTGCAGGACCCACAGCTCACCCGCCTCGAAGGTGAACTCCAGGTAGCAGGTGTCGCGGTAGTGCTCCTCGATCCGGCTCATGGCTTCCAGGAGGCCGGCCCACACCGCCGGCTCCCGTTCGGCCAGCTCGGACAGTGGCCGGGTCACCGACCTTCCGGAGACGACGTCCTCACCCTGGCGACCGAACAGGACCTCGCCGAACGGAACGCTCTCGCCGGTGTTGGGGTCGCGGCTGAACGCGACACCGGTGCCACTGTGGTCGTCGCGGTTCCCGAACACCATGGCCTGCACGACGACGGCCGTGCCGAGCTCGTGCGGGATGTCGTGCAGTTCGCGGTAGGTCTTGGCGCGCGGCGTGTCCCAGGACGAGAACACGGCCCTGACGGCCGGCTCCAGCTGCCTCGTCGCGTCGTCCGGCACCGGCCCGCCGGCTCGTTCGCGGATGAGGGCCTCGACTCCCCGGATCGCGTCGGCGAGGCGCGTCCCCTCGTTACCGGCCCCGCTACCGACCTCGTTCCCCGCGCCGCGCTCGGCCGCTCCACGCGCGGCGGCTTCCAGGCTCTCCGGTTCCGTGCCGAACACCGCCGAGGCGTAACTGGACAGGAAGCGCAGGCGCGAGTCGAGCGCGAACCGCGGATCGCCGGTCTCGGCCGCCAGCCCCGCCGTGGTCTCGGCGGTGAGACCGAGGTTGAGGATCGTGTTCATCATGCCGGGCATCGACACGCTGCCGCCCGAGCGGACCGACACCGTCAGTGGCCGGTCGGGCCCGCCGAGGCGCCGTCGCGTGGTGGCTTCGAGACCGGAGACGGCGGCCGCCAGCTCGGCGTCGAGCCCGCCGGGAAGCTTCCCGTCACGCAGAAAGGCGCGACACGCCGCGGTGCCGACGACGAACCCGGGCGGCACGGGCACGCCGAGACGTCGCAACACGACAAGGCCGTACCCCTTGCCCCCGAGGACGCTCGCGGTCTCCTCGACCTCGGCAGAAATCGGGTGAATCCACACCATCGATGTAGCATATCGACGTGCCGAACCCACCCCATGTGACCAGCGTCGACCTGTTGACGCTCCACACGCTTCGCTGCATCGGGTTCGCCGGCCTCGCCCGCGTGGCCCGGGCGACGGGACTCCCCGAGCCCGACGTCGAATCCGAACTGATCGATCTCGCGGTGGCCGGCCTCGTCACGCATGCTTCGGGTGACTTCGGCGGGTGGGGGCTCACCGAGGCCGGTCTCGCCGCGGACGCCGAGCGGATCTCCGCCGAACTGGACGCGGCGGGCACCCGGGCGACGGTGGCCAAGGCGTACGACGGCTTTCTCGTGCTCAACCCGGAACTGCTCGATCTCTGCACGGCGTGGCAGATGCGATCCGTCGACGGTGTCGCGGTACCGAACGACCACACCGACCCCGCCTACGACTCACGGCTCCTGGAGCGGTTCGCGGACCTCGACCGGCGTGTCGACGACGCCTGCGCGGATCTGTTCGCGGAGATGCTCCGGTTCCAGCGGTATCGGACCCGGCTCACCACCGCGCTCACGCGCGCCAGGTCCGGCGCGCTGGACCACGTGTCGGACGACCTCGAGTCCTACCACAGCGTGTGGTTCCAGCTTCACGAGGACCTGCTCGTCACCCTGGGCATCCCGCGACACTGAACCGTCCCGGCCCGTCCGGAGGTCTCCTTCCCGGTCAGGTCCCGACGGCCCTGTTTCAGGTCCCGACGGTCACGGTCAGATCCCAACGGTCCCGGCCAGGTCCCGACGCCGCTCTCCGGTCAGGTCCCGGCGGTCGTCCTCGAACCGCCCGATGGTGAGAACCCGGCCCGTCCGACGACGGGAACCCCGCCGCGTCCGGTTGGGCGCGGCGGGGTTCCCGTGGCTTACTTGATCCCGTGGCTTACTTGATCCCGTGGCTTACTTGATCCCGTAGGCCCTGATGACGGTCTCGGTGAAGGCGTTGCCACCGGTGTCGGCGGCCTTGACGCGCAGCGAGGCGAACTTGCCGCGCGCGCCGGCCGGGTGCCAGGTCTCGGCGGACCAGGTGCCCTTGCCGGTCGGATGCACCAGCGTGGGCCACCAGGTGCGGCCGTCGTCGTAGGAGATCTCCGCGGAGAGCGTGCTCACCCTCAGGTCGGGTGAACCCTCCTGGCGCTGGACCCGCAGCGGGATGCGCATGTGGCCCGTACCGGCATAGTTGCGGTCGTCCAGCTCCGGGCTCATCCTGACGACCATCAGCGGCAGCACCTGTCGCTGTCCCGGCTCGGGGGTCTTGGACCTGAACCGCCACTCGGCACTGACCCGCGTGGAGAACTTGGTCATGGCCGGATCGCGGTCGGCGGTCTTGGTGAGCCGGTACTCGCTCTCCTTCCCGTCGGCGGGCACCTCGATGTTGCCGGGCAGGTAGGTGTCGGTGAAGATCTCCTTGCCGTCGCGATAGAGCTTGGCCTGCGGGGCGGTGTACTCGCCGTAGGAGAGGCGCTCGGGCACGCTGTCCTCGAACAGCCCGCCGGCGAACTGCAGCATGTTCTCCTCACGCCAGGAGTAGTCCCCGCCGGGCATGAGCCCGGCCGCGAAGACGCCGGCGTTCCAGCGGTCGGAGGCCTTCTGGCCTGCGCGGTAGACGGTGGTCTCGCCGAAGAAGAACTGGTCGATGTTCTCCACGATGTCCAGTGCCTTGTACTGGATGAAGGAGGGGTACCAGCCGGTGTCGCCGGGCGTGTAGTACTCGGTCCGCTGGAACGGGAGCGGGAAGTGGGACAGGCTGCCGTACGGCATCCAGGCCAGCTCCGTCCCGTACAGCACGGGCAGGGCGAAGTGCTCGCCGAACTTGGCGTCCTGCTGGGTGGCGTACGTGGAGGTGACCTTGGCGAGGTCGCGACCGCGCGGGCGGTAGCCGGGGTCGGCGGGGATGCGCGGCTCGGCCTTCATCAGGTGGTAGAAGTAGGGGCTGTCGTTGTAGGTGCCGTCGCCCTTCGGCTTGGCCCACTGCGTCCAGCGGTAGTAGGCGAACTTCTTGCTCGCCGTACGGGTCGTGGGGATGGCCTTGATGCCCTCGATCCGGTCCGCGCCCCACATGTCCGCCAGCTCGACGTCCACGCCCATCGGCTGGACGCCGTCGGCGAGCTGGATCATGCCGAGCATGCCGATGGCCAGTCGCGCGGTCGGCTCCTCGGTGCGCACGTCCACCGGCTTGGCCTTGCGGGCGTCGGCGGTGACGGTGCGGTCGGCGTCGAGGGTGAACTCCGGCTCCGCGGACATCACCAGGGTGCCGTCGTGGTCGAGCATGAGGGCGACGATCGTGTAGCGGCGTCCCTTCTGCAGCCTGAGGTCCAGCGTGCCGCCGGAGATGTCGTAGTTGACCTGCTCCTTGGTGTCGAGGTCGATCACTCCGGCGAAGGAGTTCTGCACGGGCTGCCCGTCCGAGCCGGTGAAGGCCAGCTTGAGCCCGTGCTTCTCCGGCTCGACCCGCATGCCGATGCCGGTACGCACGGAGACCTCGCCACCGGTGGCGATGACCGTGCCGCTGTACATGCCGATCGCGCCCGGTTCGGCGGTCACCTCGACCTGCGCGGTGCCGTGCGCGGGCACCTCCACCGTGGTGGCACCGAGCTTGAACGGCGTCACCGTCTCACCGCGGCCGTCCTTGGCCTTCACGCTCAGGTCCAGCCGTACGGCGGCGTCACCGTCGTTGCGGTAGGTGAGCGTGCTCTTCCTGGGCTCGGAGGCGGGCAACTCGACCTCTCCCAGGCTCAGCGAGGCGGGCTCGGCCGTGACCTTCTGGGCGACGGCGCGGGCGACGTCCACGCGGCCGGAGCCCTGGACGTAGGCGCCGAGCTCCTCGCCGGGCGCGGTGGAGGCCATCAGCGCCGCCTTGATCCGGTCGGCCTTCCAGTCGGGGTGCAGACCCGCGACGATCGCCGCCGCTCCCGCGACGTGCGGGGTGGCCATGGACGTGCCGCTCATCTCCGTGTACGAGTCGTCCGCCGAGATGCCTCCGGCCCTGGCCGCGACGATGCCCACGCCGGGCGCGATCAGGTCGGGCTTGACCGCGGCGTCGCCGACGCGCGGGCCGGTGCTGCTGAACTGGGCGACCGTGTCGGCGTCACGGTAGGAGGCGCCGACCGACAGCGCGTGGTCCGCACTGCTCGGCGAGCCGAGCGCCTGGGGGCCGTCGTTGCCCGACGCGATGACGAACAGCGTGCCGTACCGCTCGGAAAGCGTGTTGACGGCCTGCTCCAGCGGGTCGACGCCGGGGATGTCGGGACCGCCGAGGCTGAGGTTGGCGACGCGGGCGCCGCTCTCCGCCGCCCAGGTCATGGCCTCGATGATGCCCGAGTCCGGGCAGTTTCCGCTCTGCTCGCAGACCTTGCCGATCAGCAGCTTCGCGCCGGGGGCGACACCCTTGTACTTGCCGCCGGAGGCGGCGCCCGATCCGGCGATCGTGGAGGCGACGTGGGTGCCGTGGCCGTTGAGGTCGCGGACGTCGGGCTCGGAGGTGAAGTTCTCGGTCTTGGTGACCAGGCCCTTCAGGTCGGGGTGGTCGGGGTCGTAGCCGCTGTCGAGCACCGCGACGGTGACGTCCTTGCCGGTGTGGCCGGCCTCCCAGGCCTTGGGCGCGCCGATGTGCGGGACGCTGACGTCGAGGGACAGCTTGGCCTTGCCGTCCAGCCAGATCTTCTCGGGCGCGGACGCCGCTCCGGCCTGACCGGACGCCTGCCCGGACAGGGACTTCCAGAGCGTGCCGGCGGCGGCGCGGGGCTCGCTCCTGGCGATGCCGTTGATCGCGGGCAGCGGACGCCCGCCGGCGGCGCGCAGCGTGGCGGCGTCGGTCTGGCCGGAGTACGTCACGATCAGCGGGAGCGCCGGGCTGGCGGCGTCGTCGTAGCCGAGCTCGGCGAGCCGGGTGACGTTGAACAGACGGGGGTCCAGCCTGCCTTCGGCCAGCAGGGGCATCGCGTCCACGGGGACGATGCTGAGCCCTTCCTTGGCCCGGCGGTGGACGAACTTGATCTTCTCCCTGCCGGGGCCCGGCTCGACGTCGAGCTGGGTCTGCTTGCCGGGGAGCACGCGGAGCGTGACCTTGTCCCCGGTGATGAGAGTGATCGTCTTGGGCGGTCCGGCCTTCGCGGCGGCCTGCCCGGCCTGGGGGGAGGCCGAGGTCTTGGGGGTGGGGGTGGGGGTGGGGGACGCCTGGACCGGCGTGGCGGCCGCTATCAGGGCCGTTACCACACTGCCGATAAGGACGGTTCTCTGAAGCACAACCCGATTTCTAACGGTATGCGAATTTTGGTGACAAGGTGGTTTCTGTGGCCTATTGCGGCAACTGCCGGAAGTGGCCAAGCTCGTAGGCATGCTTGATGACGGTCCGGCGCTGGAAGTGGTGGGGATCAGCGCGTTCGACGAGCGGATCTACCGTGAGGTGCTGGCCTGCCCCGGCATCACGGTGCAGGAGCTCGTCATGAGGAGCGGGGAGAGCTCGGGGCGCATCCAGGCGTCGCTGGGCAGACTTCGCGCCAAGGGCCTGATCAGCCGCCTGTGGGGACGGTCGCCCCGCTGGACGGCGACGAACCCCGGGACCGCCATCCGCTCGCTGGTACGCGGCATGCAGAGCAACCTGGACCGGCTCACCGACACGGCCGACCAGCTGGAGGAGACCTTCCGCACCGCCGGCCAGGACCTGGAGGAGGGCGGCCAGTTCGAGGTCCTGGCGGGGCCCGAGGAGCAGGCCCGATGGTACGTCCGGCTGCAGCAGGAGGCCAAGGAGGAGGTGCTGACCTTCGACCGGCCTCCGTACGTGCTGGACTATCACAACCCGGTGCAGACCGGCCTGCTCCGCAAGGGCGTTCGCTACCGGACCATCTACGTGCCCGAGGCGTTCGACCACGCGGGGGCACTCGACGAGGTGGGCAGCCTGGTCAAGGCGGGCGAGGAGGCGCGGGTCCTGCCCGAGCTGCCGTTCAAGATGGCGCTCGTCGACCGGCGGCAGGCGGTCATGCCGCTGCACATGGACCCGCCGCTGACACGCGGCGTGCTGATCAAGGGGTCCACCATGGTGGTGGCCCTGGTCGAGCTGTTCGAACGCCTGTGGCAGGAGGCGCTTCCGATCTACCCGCAGCCCGCGTCCCGTGACGGCGCTCCGGAACCGGCCGGCGGACCCGGCCACACCGACGAACAGGGGTGGGCGGAGCTCGACCCGGACGATCGCCGGCTCCTGGCGCTGCTCTCGGCCGGGCTCAAGGACGACGCCATCGCCCGCCAGCTCGGCACCAGCCCGCGCAGCCTCCGCCGCCGCCTGCGCCACCTCCTGGACGAGCTGAACGCCGAGACCCGCTTCCAGGCGGGCGCCCAGGCCAGCCGCCGCGGCCTCGTGTGACCTCTGGAACGGAGGTTTCCGAGTTTCCCGACTTCCGGGTTTCCGGGTGAGGGTCTTCGAACCGCGAGGGCCCGGCCACCGGGCCGTGCCCGCCCAGCTACCGGCGAGGCCTCTCGGGTTCGTGGGGCGCGCCGGTGAGCGCGTGCGCCTGGACAGGCTCGCCGTCGACGAGAACGAGATATCGATCCGAGCGGTCCTGCGCGCCTCGCTCCGCCCGCTGAGCGAACCGGTCCGCGCCATGTTCCGGCTGCTCGGGCTGCATCCCGGCCCCGAACCGTCACTGGCCGTCGCCGCGGTCCTGTCGGGCATGACGGCCGATGAGGCGCGAGAGCCGCTCGACCAGCTCGTGTCCGTCCACCTGCTCGCGCCCGTGTCCGGCGACCACTACGCGATGCACGACCTGACGCCTCCCCCAGGCCATGAGCCACTACCTGACCTCCCTGGAGGTCAGCGAGACGAGCTGTGGCGATCGGGACATCGCCCAGATCCTGGTCAGCATGAGCACGCTCCATTCACGACATGGGCGCGTGCGAGGAGGCGATATCGTGCGGGGAACGCGCCCTCTCTCTCCCCACCCGGACCGGTGACACCCTGCTGCGGGCGGAGGCGTACGAGGCGCTCGGCCTCGCCTCGCTGGAACGCGCCGGGGAGGCGGTGGCCCGCCTCGAGGCCGCCCTGGCGCTCTTCGAGGACCTCGGGCACCGCAAGGCCGGAGTGGTGCGCGACCACCTCGACCGGCTCGGTGCCGCCCCGCCGGGTTGACCGTCCTCCCGGGGCGGGGCTCCGGCGTCCCTCCCGGGGCGGGCACTCGACGTCGAGCGTAACCCCGACGCAGACCAAGGCCCTGTAACCCGTACACACGGGAGCACCCGTTCCCTTCGTGGGGGCGGGTGCTCTTTCTCGCGTCGGGACAGGGGCGGCGGGGAAACGGCACGACCGGTACACCGCCCGCAAGCGGTCGCCGCCGACCGGCAGGATGCCCGCGCGCGGGTCCGCGCGCCCAGATTCGGCCGGGCCCACCCGGTCGCCGGACGCCCTCCGAACAAGCAAGCGTGCGATTGGAATCAAGGCGATGCGCGATCCTCCAAGAAAACACGAGTCGGCCTCATAGAAATCTTGACGCCACTGGCGCAACATGTTGTGATCTAGGCAGTCGTTGTTCCATGGTCATTTAGTGGGAAATGGGGCAGTTGTGAGGGTTCTCCGGCGTGCGGCCGCGATGGTCGCGCTCCTGGTGGGCGCGGTCGGCGTCCAGGTCATCCAGGGCGGAGCGGCGCAGGCGGCTCTGCCCACCGCCGCCGTCGCGCTCGGCGACAGTTTCGTCAGCGGGGAGGGCGCGGGAGACTACCAACCCGTCGTCGACACCTCCGGGACGGCACAGGGCTTCCCCGGCTGGTCGGCGGCGAACAGCAACGCCTACTTCTGCCACCGGTCGGCGAACGCCTCGTTCTTCAAGGCGTCGTTCCCCGGCATTCAGGACCGCTTCAACCTCGCGTGTTCCGGCGGCCGGCCCGCCGACATCGCCAACGCCTCCAGCGCCCGCCCCAACGGCCGCTCCGTCGCCTCGCAGCTCGACCAGCTGCGCGCCGTCGCCCAGACCCACGACATCGACGTCGTCCTCATCGGCCTCGGCTCCAACAACAGCCAGTTCACCTTCGGCGACGTGGCCACGCTGTGCGCCAACCGCTTCATCGCCGACGCCTGGACCGGCTGGTGGGAGTTCTGGGCCTACCTGGGCGGCGACGTGCCGCAGGAGCCCTGCACCGTCTCGGACCTGGCCTCCGACGCCGAGGTGGCCGCCGCCACCACCGAGACCACCGCCGCCCTGCGCCAGATCCTCGACACCCTCGCCCAGGTCGACGCCGACGGCGTCCACCAGGTGGTCCTGCAGAACTACACCAACCCGCTGCCGCTCGACGTCGCCCCGGAGTACCGGGACGAGGACAACCGCACCGACACGCGCGACAAGTTCCGCGACCTCGGCGCCGAGCGGTACGCCGCCGGCTGCCCGATCCACCGCGCGAGCCTCGCCCCCGGGCACGTGTTCTCCCAGAACCTCGGCAACCTCGTCAGGAACGCCTACAACACGCTGGCGGCCGAGCGTCCGGCGGCCAACCTGCGCGTCCTGGACGTCCAGAAGGCCTTCGACGGGGCCCGGCTCTGCGAGAACCCCGGCAGCCCGGAGAACGCGCTCGCCACACCGGTCCGGATACAGGAGTCGCCGAACGGCAACTTCGTCACCAGCCTGTCCGGCTGGGACAAGATCCGCGTCCAGAAGGCGGCGAACACCTGCGGCACCTACTTCCAGACCTGTCAGGAGGCGTGGCACCCCAACGCCGCGGGCCACGTCGTCCTCGGCCAGTGCCTGACCGGCGCCCTCACCGCCGCACCCCGCACGGTCGTCACGTGCGCCCGTAACCCGAACGGCTCGCTGACCATCTCCTGACGTCTCCTCTCGACGCACGACGGCGCGCGCCCCTCCTCCGGGGCACGCGCCGTCCCGCGTTCCGCGACGACCGGCTCGGCCGATGCTCCCCATAGTGTGATCCCGTGACCAAGAACTTCGTGATCTTCCAGGCTTCCGTCGACCATGGGGATGTGCTGGGCGAGATCCACGCGGAGTCCTGGAAGGCGGCCTACGCGGGCTTCTTCGCCCCGGAGTTCTGCGCCGAGGCGGTGAGACACCGGCGCGGGAAGTGGCACGACGTGCTCGCCAAGGGGCAGGACACCGTCCTGCTCGCCGCGCTGGACGGGCGTCCGCTGAACTTCTCCTACTTCGGTTCCTCCCCGACGCGGCCGGGAGCGGCCGAGATCTTCGGCTTCTACGGCCACCCGGACGGCTGGGGCACCGGCAGCGCGGGCGCCCTGATGACCGCGACCCTGCGCAGGCTGCGCGAGACCGGCTTCAGCCGGGTGCACCTGTGGACGCTGCGCGATACGTCCCAGTCACGCCGCTTCTACGCCAAGAGCGGCTTCACCGAGTCGGGCGCGGTCCGCGGACACGACTTCGGTGACGGCAACCTGATCGACCAGGTCGAGTACGAGTTCGCCTTGACCGCGAGAACGCAGGAATGACCCCGCGGTAACGAACCCGTTCTCCGCCGAGTCCGCCTCGGCATGCCGGCCCGTCACGACACCTCGATGACCGGCCGGCTGTACTCGCCGCCGGCGACAGGGGCACACCGGAGCGGCACGGCCGCCAGGCACCTCCTCCCGTGGCCACCCTCCCCGATGCCGATTCCCGATCTTGACAAGTATCAGTCGGTGCCAAATACTCGGATCCGACTGATAGGAGGCGATCGATTGAGTACGACTGGTCGGCGCCCGGTGTCCAACTCGCTGGGGTTGGCGGTGCTGGGATTGCTGATGGAGTCGCCGGCGCACCCCCACGCCATGGCAGCCACGCTGCGGGAACGTGGCATGGACCGGGTGTTCAAGGTGACGACCGGCTCCCTGTACGACGTGGTCCGAGCGCTGGAACGCGCCGGATGGATCGAGACGCGGGAGACGGTCCGGGTCGGTGCCCGGCCGGAGCGCACCGTCTACCAGCACACCGCGCTGGGGCGTACGGAGTTCGTGCGCTGGGTGGACGAGCTGATCCGCGTCCCGGCCGACGAGTACCCGAAGTTCCTGTCGGCGGTCAGCTATCTCGGCGCGCTCGGGCCGGACGGCGCCGTGGCGGCGTTGCGGGAGCGGACCGGCCGGGTGCGCGCGTCGCTGGAGGAGGTCCGGCAGGGACACCGCGAGGTGTTGGAGGCCGGCGAGGTGCCGCGCCTGTTCGTGGTGGAGGCCGAGTACGCGGTGCGGATGCTGCAGGCCGAACTGGACTGGCTCGAGGAGATCACCGCCGATATCGAGACCGGCCGGTTGGCCTGGCCGGAACCCGTGACCGGCTGGGTCCGCACGAGTGGTGAGACCCGGTGAAGGAAATGTCGACGCGAGGAGGTTCGATGAAGGTCATGGTGGCCGGGGCGGGACCGGCCGGGTTGATGCTGGCGGCGGAGCTCGCACTGGCCGGGGTCGAGGTGACGGTGGTGGACCGGCTGCCGCGACGATCGCCGTTCTGCCGCGGCTTCACTCTCAACGCCCGCAGCCTGGAGCTACTGGACCGGCGCGGCATCGCCGACCGCTTCCTGGCCGAGGGCCCGGCCGTGCCCTACGGCATGTTCGCCGATCCGAGCCGGCCGCTGGACCTGACCGCCATGGACACCGATCACCCGTACGTGCTCGGCATCGCGCAGACCCGGGTCGAGGAACTCCTGGAGCAGTGGCTGGCCGAGCTGGGTGTGACGGTGTCCTGGGGACACGAGGTGACCGATCTCGCTCAGGACGGGGACGGTGCCGAGGTGACCGTCCGGGCCGGCGGCCGGCACCATCGCCGGCGGGTCGGCTATCTCGCCGGCTGCGACGGCAGCCGCAGCGTCGTGCGCAAGCTCGCCGGAATCGGCTTCCCCGGCACCGCGGCCACCACGTTCGGCCTGCTCGCCGACGTGGAACTGGCCGACCCCGCCGACCTGCCCTTCGGGATGACCGACGGCGAGCACGGCACGGTGTTCGTCATCCCGCGGCCCGGCTACGTACGAATCGTGCTCGACGAGCCGGCCCCGCCCGCCGACCGCGACGAGCCGGTGCGGCCGGCCTACTTCCAGCGGGTGCTGAACGAGGTGCTCGGCCGCCCGGTGGAGCTTCGCGACCCGCGCTGGCTCACCAGGTTCTCCGACTCGGCCCGGCAGGCGGACCGCTATGTCGCGGGACGGGTCGTGCTGGCCGGGGACGCCGCGCACATCCACCCGCCGGCGGGGGCGGTGGGGGTGAACGTGGCGTTGGCGGACGCCGTCAACCTCGGCTGGAAACTCGCCGCCACCGCGCTCGGCCACGCGCCGGACGGCCTGCTGGACAGCTACCACCGGGAGCGGCACGAGGTCGGGGCTCGCGTGCTGCGGACCACCCGCGCGCAGGCGATCCTCGGGCGACGCCTCCCGGAGCTCGGTCCGGTCCGGGAGCTGTTCGGCGAGCTCACCGGCCTGCCGCAGGTCGGTACCTACCTCGCCGAACTGGCCACCGGGGTGAGCACCCGGTACGACCCCAGGATCCCCGGCGAGCACCCGTGGCTGGGCAAGCTCGCGCCGAACCTGAAGCTGGCCATGGGCGAGAGACGCACCAGCGTCGCCGAACTGCTCCGGCCCGCGCGTCCGGTGTTCCTCCGATTCGGCGATCGCGTCCTGCCGACCGGCGCGGACGGCGCAGTGGACACCTACCACGTCCGCTGCCCCGAACACCCTGAGCTCGAGGAGCTGCTGCTCCGCCCCGACGGACACACCGCCTGGATCTCCACCACCACCGACCCGCAACCCACCGGCACCCTCGCCACCGCCCGGGCCACCTGGTTCGGTGTCCCGGCGCACTTCTCGCACGGCCCGGCCGAGCGGGCGAATTCCGGCCCCACCGTCACGTAAGGACGCGGGCACGAACCCCCGGGCGACCGGGGCCACCCGTGGTGTCCCGATCTTCGACGGGCCGATGCCGAGCAACGAGGCGCCGGACCGTCGATCGCCTCCAGCCTCGTACGGAAATCAGCCGCCCTCAGGCGATCATGAGGCCGATCTCATGGCATAACCTGCGAAGGCGGGCAAGTCGACGGGAAAAGGGAGCGGCGAAATGTACATGGGGATGACGGGCTGGTTCGCGCTGGCGGTCTTCTGGCTGATTGTCGGCCTTATTCTGTTCTTCATCATTTATGGAGCCGTGAGACTGGCTCTCAAGCATGACCGTCGAAGTCGAGGGCGCTGAAACGACGAAGAGCGGCCGACCCGGCAAGGCGGGGAAGGCCAGATTCTCTGCTGAGCCCTGAATGATGTGTCACCACACGAACAAAGGCAGCATGTTGGACTTCACGGTCAGATACGAGCCCACTCCCGATGAAGTGGCGCGAGCACTCGGACAGGGAATCAGGCAGCAACTCAAGATCGCCTATCTGGTGCTGCCGTCGGTCCTGATCGCGTCAGGGCTTGGCTGCGTTCTGATCGGCTCCACATCCACGGGCGTCGCCATGCTGGTGGGAGCGGTCGTCTTCCCGCTCGTGCTGACCTGGTCGATCCGACGTACCGGCAAGCGGCAGCTCGCCCACCTCTGCGTGCCGACCACCCTCCGGTTGACCAGCGACGGATACGAGTGCCGAACCGACCAGTCCGCCACCACGATGCGATGGTCGCTGTTCGGACGGATCGTCACCGGCCCCGAGTTCTGGCTGTTCTTCGTGAACAGGCAGTTCGCGGGCTTCCTCCCCAGGCGTGCTTTCAGCAGCGAGCAACAGACCGAGCTTGATGACTTCATAGCCTGTCGGCAGAACACGAGGATTTCCTGATCGCCGGTTTCCACCTCCTCTTTTCGCCCTCCTGGCGGGTTGCACAGCAGGCGCGGTTCGACCTTCCGATCCGTAGATCCTCGAACGGTCTCCAGGATCGTTCGGATCCGTCCGGCTCAGGTCGCAATCGCCTACTCGGGTAGCTTCCAAGATGGCTCCGCGGCACAAGGAGTGGGCTGGGGCGACGCTCAAGGTCAGGTCAGGGCGCTCCGGATGGTCACCTCCGTGAACGACCGTCGGCTCCGTTCGGCCGTCGCTTCTTCGAACCGCGGTGAGATCCTGCGACCGGACGCACCCGTGTGGAGCGGGCCGCGCTGATCGCTGGGCTCACCAAGTGATGGAGAGGTGATCGGTCGAGCCGGTCAGGGCGGGAAAGAGAAGGGGCTCGGGTCCTGGCCGTTCGGATCGGTTCAATCTGGACCAGCGGACCAGCGCGCTCAGCCGGTCTGTCTGGAACGGCGTGGTGCGGCGGTGAACCGCAACCCGAACCGGGTCGTCACTTCACAGACACGCGTACCCCATCCGCCTGCTCATTCAGTCTGCCGCCGCCCTGCCCGCAGGGAAGCGGGGCGGATCCGAGGTCAAGGTGAAGCGCCCTGCCGGAGGTCGGCTGCCGGTTCCGCTACGTCTGGGCCTGGACCTTCGAAACCGTCCGTATGACGTCGGTGTTCGTCCATCGGTCGTGAAGCGCCCGGCCTTCAGGGTCGAGAAGCGCCCACACCCCATCCACGATGAGAACGGCGGGCCCGGCGAACGGCACGAAGATCAGGAGCGGGAAGATCAGCGTGCGAAGAGCCGTCCTTCCCACCGCCGGCCGTACCGTTGTCCTCGTGGAGACGAGGCCGATGCGCAGCAGGCGCTTGCCTGGTGTCCGTCCCCACAGGCTGTGTTGCGCCCAGAAGTACAGAAACACGAGGAACAGGACGAGTAACGGTTCGGGATCTGCGTTGTCCAGCGACAGCCCCGCCTCGTTCAAGAGCCCGTAGCCCAGGTGGATGGAGGGGAAGAACTCGTCGACGCCGGTCAGCACCAGGATGGGTTGGACGACGAAGGTGAGGACCACAATGACGATCGCGTAATCGACCAGTAGCGCCACCGGCCGGCGCCAGGTGACACCGGCCGACGAGGCGACCTCCGGCTGTTTCGAGGTGGCACCGCTCATCGTCTGGGTGACGAGCAGGACGAGCGCGGCGGCGCCCAGGAGGCAGAGTTGGGTGCTTCCCCAACTGCTCATCACCGTGGCGAACCACTCGGCACTGAGGATGGGGATCGGACCGCCGCACTCCTCCGCCGAGGTGTAGAGGGGAGTCGCCGGTTTGATGACCGCGATCAGAACGAGAACGCCCGCCGTTCGCCGGCCCACGCTCCGTGGATCCCTGCGGCCCAGGCAGGCGAGAAATCCCCCCAGGACCAGCAGCGCGGGGATGGCCCATGCCTCCACGTTCTGCATGATCCCGTCGAGATCGCCTCGCAGGGGGTCCAGGGGCGATGTCTCCCACACCCCGGAGCTCATGCAGACGTGCGTCTCGACCGGACCGGAGTGAAGCCGAAAGTGCCACTCCTCCCAGGTCGGGAAGGCGGCGACGGCCGCGGCCACCATCCAGGTCGGCAATGCCGGTCTCGACAGCCGGGGGAAGTTCGACAAGGTGGTCCTTTCACAGGCTGCGGCACACCTTAGCGATCTTGGGACGACATGCGCCGATGACCGACCGGGATCAGTGGAGAGGTGTTCCGACCGGTGGAACCCAGGAGGCTCATACTCCTGACATCCTGCTTGCGAAACGGCAGTGGCCTGGTCAGGCCGTCCGAGCTTTCATGGCGCGCCAGCCGAAGGTGGCGGTGCCGGCCAGGAGCACCACCCCGGACAGCACGCCGCTGACGAACGGTACCCAGGCGACGGCGGCCGTCGACGCCAGGACAAGACCGGCGGCGCCGAGCAGGGTGAGAACCACACCGGGTACGGCGATGCCCCGGTCCTTCCAGACCGGCGCCAACGCGATGAAGTGCACACCGACCACGAACGCCACCCAGGCCACGTTGGTCTGCTCCGGACGTCCCCAGGCGGCGAACATCCGGATTCCGCCGAAGAGCGGGATCGCCTCAGCGACGACGATCAGGTGGCCACGGCCGAACATGTTCCGGTGCGGGCCTGCGGTGGGCTGCTCCTTCCGGGCTGTGGCGGACCACATGGCGATGACGCTCGCGGCCCCCGGACAGGCGCGGCCACCCGCAGGAAGTTCACGGTCACGGTGTTCAGCGGGCTTTGCGCGTTGACGACGAAGACCGCGCCGACCAGTAATCCAGTCATCCGTTGCATGACCTCATTGAAATCGTGCCGGATTCCGCCCACATGGGGGCCAGGGCGAGGATGAGGTCCGCCTGGCACCACCGCGCCGCTCCGCGCAGATACGCGAGCACCGCCGGCACCCGCCGGTTGTCGTCCTGAGTCACGGGCGGCTCGAGCTTGACGAACACGCCGGCCACATGCTTGCCGACGGCCGCCTCCATGATCGACAACGCGCGGGCGACAGCGCTGTCGGAGCGCCCTTCGGCGAGCAGAGCGAGCACCTCGCGCTCGCGCGGGGTCAGCCGGTGTCGGCTCAGTGGCCTCCATGGCCCCTGGCCCAGGTCTGTTCGAACAGGTCGATGAGGATGGTGATCAGACTCTGCTGCCTGATCACCAGGGCGCCCGGCGAATAAGCCACGGGGATGATCCGGACGAACGCCGCTGTGCGCTCGAAGACGAGCACCTGCTGGATCGGCTCGTCGACGACCCGGTGCCAGTCACCGACGGCATGCGGTTCCCTGACCCGGGCCGCCTTACGAGGATCGTCCAACACGCGCGCGTGAACGATCGTGCGCATCGTCATGCCGCGCCGCAGGGCGTCGAGCACGCTGCGCCTGCTCTTCTGCTCCTGGCGGCCCTTCTCCGGCGAGCCCACCGGATGCATGGCGCGCAGCTCGCCCACCGAGTGGGTGGCCTGCGCGATCTGCCGCCGGACGAGCTCATGGAGCGAGGCTCGACCGGCCCAGGCTTCACGACCTGCGCCATGCCTGTGCCTCGTTCCCGCTCACCTTGGGTGCCTCGCCTCGGGCCGTGACGAAGGCGCCGGGTCACAGCCGGATCGGGCTGATCATGAACACGTAGACGCATGTGCTCCCGGACATCGAAGGAGACCTACCAAGACTTGAACCAGTCAATATCTTAAATTATTCATGTTCATGAGGGTATGTTGGAGTCATGACCGCATCCCAGCCCCCGACCACCGCCGAGGAGCTGCGAGGTGCCGGCCTACGGGTGACGGCGGCCCGTGTCGCGCTGCTCGAAACCGTCCGAAACGGCGACCATCTCGGTGTCGAGGCGCTCACCTCGGGAGTGCGTGACCGTATCGGCCAGGTCTCCCTGCAAGCCGTGTACGAAGGCCTCCACGCGCTCACCACCGCGGGGCTCGTCCGCCGTATAGAACCGCCGGGCAGTCCCGCCCTGTTCGAGGGGCGGGTCGGCGACAATCACCACCACATCGTGTGCCGATCGTGCGGTGTCGTCGCCGACGTCGACTGTGCGATCGGTGAGGCGCCCTGCCTGACGGCGTCCAACGATCACGGCTTCGTGATCGACGAGGCCGAGATCATTTACTGGGGCGTGTGCCTCAACTGTTCCACCGCCAGCTGATCCGGAAGGATTTCCATGACCGAGAACCACGACGCGATCGTCAACGACACGAAGAGCGGGGGTGAAGCAGGCGGCTGTCCGATCGCTCACGACTCCGTGACCGCGCGTGGCAGCGAGAGCGAGAACCCGGCCATCGACTCGCCGACTCCGAAGACCGGCGGTCGTCCGCACACGAACCGGGACTGGTGGCCCAACCAGCTCGACCTCTCGCCATTGCGCGCGCACTCCTCCAGGAGCAACCCGCTGGCAGAGGACTTCAGCTACGCCAAGGAGCTCGAGCAGCTCGACGTCGAGGCCCTCAAGCAGGACATCATCGAGGTGCTCACCACCTCGCAGGACTGGTGGCCGGCCGACTTCGGCCACTACGGCGGCCTGATGATCCGGATGAGCTGGCACGCCGCGGGCACCTACCGCATCCACGACGGTCGCGGCGGGGCCGGCGACGGCTCCCAGCGTTTCGCCCCGCTCAACAGCTGGCCCGACAACGCCAACCTCGACAAGGCCCGCCGGTTGCTGTGGCCGGTCAAGCAGAAGTACGGCCAGAAGATCTCGTGGGCCGACCTGCTCGTGCTCGCCGGCAACGTCGCCCTGGAGTCCATGGGGTTCAAGACCTTCGGCTTCGGTTTCGGCCGCGAGGACATCTGGGAGCCGGAGGAGATCTTCTGGGGTCCGGAGGACGCCTGGCTCGGCGACGAGCGCTACGTCACCGAAAATGAGATGTCGCCGGACGTCGGCGCGACCGAGATGGGTCTCATCTACGTCAACCCGGAGGGTCCCCGCGGCAACGCGGACCCGGCCGCGGCGGCGTATTTCATCCGCGAGACCTTCGGACGGATGGCGATGAACGACGAGGAGACCGTCGCTCTCATCGCCGGCGGCCACACGTTCGGCAAGACCCACGGCGCCGGGAGCGCGGACGGCCACGTGGGGCCGGAGCCCGAGGGCGCGCCGCTGGAGTCGCAGGGGCTGGGCTGGCTGAGCACCTACGGCAGCGGCAAGGGCAAGGACACGATCACCAGCGGTCTCGAGGTGACGTGGACCGACGTGCCGACACAGTGGAGCAACCGTTTCTTCGAGATCCTCTTCGGCTACGAGTGGGAGCTCACCACGAGCCCCGGTGGCGCGAAGCAGTGGGTCGCGAAGGACGCCGAGGCGATCATCCCCGACGCCCACGACCCGTCGAAGAAGCACAAGCCGACGATGCTCACGACCGACCTGTCGCTGCGCGTCGACCCGGCGTACGAGAAGATCTCCCGTCGCTTCCTGGAGCACCCCGACGAGTTCGCGCTGGCCTTCGCCAAGGCCTGGTACAAGCTGCTGCACCGCGACATGGGTCCGGTCAGCCGCTTCCTCGGACCGTGGGTCGCCGAACCCCAGCTGTGGCAGGACCCGGTGCCGGCCGTCGATCACGAACTGGTGGGTGACGGCGACATCGCCTCCCTGAAGGCCAAGGTCCTGGAGTCCGGCCTCACGACCGCCCAGCTGGTCTCCACCGCCTGGGCCTCCGCCGCGAGTTTCCGGTCCACCGACAAGCGCGGCGGCGCCAACGGCGCCAGGCTCCGTCTGGAGCCGCAGCGGAGCTGGGAGGTCAACCAGCCCGAGCAGCTCGCGACGGTCCTGGAGACCCTCGAGGGCATCCAGCGTGAGTTCAACGAGGCCGGCGGCGCGAAGATCTCGCTTGCCGACCTGATCGTGCTGGCCGGCTCGGCCGCCGTCGAGAAGGCGGCGCGTGAGGCCGGCGTGACGGTGACGGTGCCGTTCCGCCCGGGCCGCACCGACGCCACCCAGGAGCAGACCGACGTCGAGTCCTTCCGGGTCCTCGAGCCCCGCGCCGACGGGTTCCGCAACTACCTGTCCTCCGGCGAGAAGACCCCGCCGGAGGTGCTGCTCGTCGACCGCGCCTACATGCTCAACCTGACCCCGCCCCAGATGACCGTCCTCATCGGCGGCCTGCGCTCTCTCGGGGCCAACGTCGGCGGTACCCGGCACGGCGTCCTCACCGACCGGCCCGGCGTGCTCACCAACGACTTCTTCACCAACCTGCTCTCCCCGGGCACCCGGTGGAAGGCATCGGAGTCCGAGGAGCACGTGTACGAGATCCGCGACGTGAGCACCGATGAGGTGAAGTGGACCGCCACCGCGGTCGACCTCGTCTTCGGCTCCAACTCCCAGCTCCGAGCCCTCGCGGAGGTCTACGCCAGCAAGGACGCCTCCGACAGGTTCGTGACCGACTTCGTCGCGGCCTGGACGAAGGTCATGGAACTCGACCGGTTCGACCTCGCCTGATCCGTTTCCACCCGACGAGCCCGGTCGAGCCACCACGCTCGACCGGGCTCGTTCGCTGGCGGACCCGGCCAGACCACGCGCGGGTCACGGGAGACGCGCGGCGAGCCATGGGCGCCACCGGAGGCGGTGAAATGCTGCGCGATCGCCGCATCCAGATCGGCACGCCGCCGCTCACGAGCGGTGACAGCGCGGTCTTTCCACTTGTAGAACCAGAATCGCGAGACTCCCAACGCCCGGCAGGAAGTGATGCGGCTGATGCCGTGCTCGGTCTTCCGGGGGCGGATGAAGGCCGCCGTGCTCACCGGCCCATCGCCTCGTTGACCCATACACCGAGCGCTTGAGGACATCCCGCTCCATCTCCAGCTCAGCGCGTTCCTTGGCCCACTCAGCCCGCTGCCTGCGCAGCCTGGCGAGTTCCTCCCGCTCCGATTCGGCCAGTTCCCCGCCGTTGGTGTCCTGCTCGCGGGCCAGCCGATCCATCTGCATCCAGTTGGCCAGCGTGCCCGCGTTGATGCCCAGATCCTTTGTGACCTGCGCGATCGGCTTTCCTGTCTCCCGCACGATGCGGACTCCGCCCGCCCGGAACTCCGGGTCGAACCTGCGTCTGCTCTCTCCCACGACCCGACCTTCTCCTTAGGCCAGGTCTCCACGCTAGGAGGGGAAGTCCAGCAAAGGTAGGTGGACCTGTGCAGCAAGGGTTGTGTTGCCTTGCTGCACAGGAGCTTTGGCATCTGTTCCGTTTCTGTCCGCGTGGCCCTCGGCCGGGTGTCGTGGTGATGGTCAAGGAGCTGAGCGGTCGCGGGTCAGCGATCGATCAATTTGCGGTGTACGCACCCGAGGTTGCGTCCGCCTTCACGGCGTTTGTGTTGTGGCTGGGCAGGCCGGTGTTTCGAATGTCACGCCGTCCAGAAGGTTGCCGGTCGCCGGGTTACCACCTGCGGTCGACACCGACTCGAAGGAGAACCGGGTGACGGTCTGTCCCGGCGGGACGACGTAGGTCCCGGTGTAGCGGCGCCAGGCGGTGTTGCCGTCGGTGATGTCGGGGGAGGTGGCTCCGGCGGGGGTCTGGGCCACGGCCGCACCGGGAGCGCCGATGAGCACGTGCATCACGTCCGTGCCCGCGACGCCCCGGTGATACAGCGACCAGGTCATGACCGTTCCGGGAACGGTGGGCAGGTCCTGATACAGCGTGGAGAACTGGTTGGCGTTGAGTTCGGCGAACTGCTGCCCATCAGCTGATGGGACCCCGGTGTAGCCGGTACGCCAGAACTCCACCAGGCGGTCGCCGGCAGTGGTCTGCCAGCCGATACTCGGGTTGATCGAGGCATCGGGGAGCATCTGGAACCCGGTCACAGGTGGCGCCTCGAAGCTGCCGTTGACCAGGCGGATGGGCGTATCGGTGCAGGGGATGGTGACGGTGACGGTGGCAGTGGCAGTCCCGCAAGCAGTAGTGATGGTGTAGGTGAAGGTGTCGGTGCCGACGAAGCCCGGAGCGGGGGTGTAGACCACGTTGGTGCCGGAGATGGT